>NZ_LOHY01000139.1 GCF_001559795.1 Pseudostreptobacillus hongkongensis
GAACATGTACCAACAAACTGGACAGAAAAAATAAAAACAGTTTGGAGGTACATTTTTTTATGGGAAGAAAAAGTAAATTCACATTAGAAGAAAGAGTTTCTATGTGCAAAGATTATCTAGAAATGGGATTGAGTCGTAAAGATATTCATATTAAATACGGTGTATCTAAGTCTAGATTTTATCAATATATTAATAGGTTTAGAATACATGGTATAGAAGGGTTAAAAGAAGTAGGTCCTAGAAATAGAGCATATACAAAAGAATTTAAAATTAAGGTTATTAATGAAATTTTTAAAGGTAGTTCTATAGATGAATTATCTACAAAGTATTTACTGCCTAATACTATTGTAATAAATTGGATTAAACAGTATAATAAAGGTATAATAAATGATTACATATCTAGAGGTGAAATATATACTATGAGATGTCCTAAATTAAGTAAAGATAAGAAAATGGCTATTGCTAAAGAATGTATTGAGAATGGAAGAAATTACAAAGAAACATGTATTAAGTATGGTATTAAATATTCTAATCTATACTCATGGGTTTCTAAATATCAAGATAAGATAGTGAATACATCAGATTATTCAGAAGAAGATAAATATAAGATATTGTATGAGTTATCACTACAAGAAAATAAGATGTTGAAAGCAGAATTAGAGATTCTAAAAAAAAACGAAGAGATATTAGAATTTCTAGAAAAAGAAGAATAATATATGCTAAATATTTAACTGTAGATACTTTAAAGAATAAGTATAATGTTAAATATCTATGTGAAGTATTAGAGTTAAATAGAGCATCTTACTATGAGTATTTAAATAGAAATAATGAAATTAATAAAGAAGAATTAGAATTAATAAATTTAATAAAAACAATAGATAAAGAAGTTAAGTCTACATACGGTAGAAAGAGAATGAGTATAGAAGTTTTTAAAAGATGTGGTATAAAATATAACGAAAAGAAAATTAGAAGAATAATGATAGAAGAAGATATAGTTTGTATGATAAGAGTTAAGAAGAAAAGATTTAAAAAATCAAGTGATGAGTATTTTAGAGATAATATACTTAATAGAGATTTTAGTACTACTAAAGATAATCAAAAATGGTCTACTGATATTACAGAGATAAATACTGGAGAAGGTAAACTATACATTAGTGGTGTAATTGATATTAATTCTAAGATGTTAATAAGTTATGAGATAGGCAATCATAATAATAATGAATTAGTTATGAAAACATTTAAAAATATAAATATTAATGATGTTGATATATTACAAAGTGATAGAGGGTTTCAGTATACATCATATATGTTTAAAAATATAACAAAAGATATTACACATAGCATGTCAAGACCAGGGCATTGTCCTGATAACTCACCTATAGAGTCATTTTGGGGTATTTTTAAGTCAGAGTGTTATTACAATAAGTTAAATAAAGATAAGTTTAGAACTAAAGAAGAAGCAATTAAAACAATTAAAGAATATATAGAATTTTACAATAAAGTTAGAGTAAATTTAAAAGGAACTACACCTTATCAAATAAGATGTAATTCCTTAAATTATTGATTTTAAATTTTGTGTCCAGTTTGTTGGTACATGTTC
>NZ_LOHY01000140.1 GCF_001559795.1 Pseudostreptobacillus hongkongensis
TGATTTTTATCTTCTTTTTCTACATTTACTGCTAAATTTGCTGTTTGTAGCTCATTTTCTCTTCCAGCTAAAGCTTCATTTATTTTTCTGAACTCTGTTATTTCTTTCATTTTATAAAGAACTAAAATATACTCATGATTTTTCCTAAATCTTTGTGTCACTTTTAAAGTTCCTGAAGAACCTTCAGCTTCTTTATTCCATATCATTAACTCAACATTTTCTTCCCCAAATATTTCATCACACATCTTTTTTAAATTCGCTTGTTCATTATCATCTATTGATATAAATATTACTCCATCATCTGTTAGTAAATTTCTTGCTAACTTTAATCTTGGATACATCATATTTAACCAATCTGAATGATATCTTCCATTAGTTTCTGTATTAGTTGTTAATTTAATTCCTTCTTCACTTACTTGTCCTGTTACCTTTTTATAGTTTTCTATATTATCTCTAAAATTATCTTTATACACAAAATCTTTCCCTGTATTATACGGAGGATCTATATATATCATTTTTATTTTTCCGTGATAGGATTTTTGTAATAGTTTTAATACTTCTAAATTATCTCCTTCTATATAGATATTTTCTGTATCATCCCAATTCTTTGATTCTTCTTTAGCTGGTCTTAATGTTCCTGTACTTACTTCTTGTGCTATTTGTCTTGCTCTTGATTTTCCATTCCAAGTTAAAGAATACCTTTCCTTAGAATCCTCTAAATCTTGTACCCCCCCCCAAGATAATTTGCCTTAATAAATTAAAATCTATTCTTTCTTCTATAAATATTTCCGGAAAAATTTCTTTTAATTTTTTAACATTTTCTTGAACTAAATCCATACTTGTTCCATTTAATTTTTCCATTTTTCACTCCCTCTTTATTTTTATCATTTCAATTTTTCTTCAATTTCTT
>NZ_LOHY01000141.1 GCF_001559795.1 Pseudostreptobacillus hongkongensis
TGTACTTTAAATTTTCAATTGCAACCCATGTAATAAGTTTTTAAAGATTAATCGCAACCAATCATATATTTTTTTAATAATTTTATGATATAATTTATCTGATAGGTTTTAAACTCACACTATCACACAATATAACCCTTAATGATAATTTTTGTAGTGTTCTTTGTCCATATTTGGCAATAAACATATCATTAGGGGTTTTCTTATATCGAGCCTTATACAAACTATTTATATTATTAACCATATCATATACCTCTTCTTGAGTTAAATTATTAAAACTAACTCCTTTAGGTAAAAATCTTCTTATCAATCTATGTATATTTTCAATATTAGGTTTTTGAGTTGGCATTGCCTTATCACAATAAAATATTCTTGTTCTGTTAAAATCACTTTTAATACTT
>NZ_LOHY01000142.1 GCF_001559795.1 Pseudostreptobacillus hongkongensis
CAAGCGAATTTAAAAAAGATATGTGATGAAATATTTGGGGAAGAAAATTTTGTAGCACAAATCGTTTGGGAGAGAGCTTTTGCACCAGTTAATTTAAAAAAACATTTTTCAGAAAGTCATGATTATATTGTATGTTATAGTAAGAACATAAATTTAAGTATAAATAATGGTCTAAAGAGAAATCAAGAAGCAGACAACAGGTATTCAAATCCTGATAATGACCCTAGAGGAGTTTGGACATCTGGAGATTTTTCAGTAGGTCCAGCAGTAGAAAGCAATATATATAAGATAGTTTCACCAAGTGGAAGAGAAAATTATCCTCCAAATGGAAGAAGTTGGAGATTATCAGAAGAAAAATTTAAAGAGATGTTATTAGATGATAGAGTGTGGTTTGGAGAAGATGGAAATGGTGTTCCAAGACAAAAAAGATTTTTAAGTGAAGTAAAAAACAGTATAACTCCTATGACAATATGGAAATATACTGAGGTTGGACATAGTCAAGATGCTACAAAAAAATTAAAAGAATTATTTGATGAAGTTCATATTTTTGATTATTCAAAAACAGTAGAATTAATAAAAAGATGTATTGAATTATACACAGTTCAAGGAGATATCATTTTAGATTTCTTCTCAGGTTCATCAACAACAGCTCATTCGGTAATGCAATTAAATGCAGAAGATGGAGGAAATAGAAAATATATAATGGTACAATTACCTGAATTATGTGATGAAAGTTCAGAAGCATATAAAGCAGGATATAAAAATATCTGTGAAATAGGAAAAGAAAGAATAAGAAGAGCAGGAGAAAAGATAAAATCAGATGAAAGTCTTCCATTAGAAAATAGAGAAAAATTAGATATAGGTTTTAAAGTGTTTAAGTTGGATTCAACAAATATAAAAGAATGGGATACAAATACAGAAGATTTAGAACAAACATTGTTTGATTCAATAGAAAATATAAAGTCAGATAGAAATTCATTGGATATTTTGTATGAAATTTTATTAAAATATGGATTAGACTTAAATATTCCAATAGAAGAAAATGAAGCTTTTTATTCAATAGGTAGAGGAAGGCTATTAGTAAGTTTGAATGAAAAAATTAATGATGAAGTAATAAATTCAATATGTGAAGAATATAAAAAAATATTAGAAATAGATAAAGATTTTAAGACGACAGTAATATTAAGAGATAATTCATTTAAAAATGATGTAGATAAAACAAATGCAATAAAGAAATTAGAACAAGTTGGAATAAATGAAATTAGAAGTATATAAATTATATTTTATTAATAATAAGTTATAGAATAATGAAAATAATATTTATTTTATAAAATAAGTCAACAAGCTGTTGACCCATTCGATTATATATTTTCTATTCCTTAGGGACATCACATTTTATTAATCACAAGATGTAAAAATGAGGGAAGCACTTTTTTATGTTGAAAAAAATAATTAAAATGGGTGGAGTAAGAATATAATTTATCTAAATTATTACCTAAGAATTATAAAAGTAGTTTACCTAGTATAGAAGAAATTGAAGAAAAATTGAAATGATAAAAATAAAGAGGGAGTGAAAAATGGAAAAATTAAATGGAACAAGTATGGATTTAGTTCAAGAAAATGTTAAAAAATTAAAAGAAATTTTTCCGGAAATATTTATAGAAGAAAGAATAGATTTTAATTTATTAAGGCAAATTATCTTGGGGGGGGGGTACAAGATTTA
>NZ_LOHY01000143.1 GCF_001559795.1 Pseudostreptobacillus hongkongensis
TGTTTTTTTAATATACAAATTTAAATAAAGTTTATTGTAAAAAAAAGTTTAAAATGGTATTATAAAATGAATGAAGTATTTAACTTCTATATTTATAATAATATATTGGGGGAAATATATATGAAAATATTAATATTTACAGCAACAACTGGAGATGGACATAATCAGGCAGCAAGAAATTTAAAATATGAATTAGAAAAAGATGGTAATGAAGTAAAAGTTGTGGACTTATTTAAAGGTAATACTAAAAAAAGTTTTACAAGTTCATTTTTTGATAAGGGGCAAACATTTTTAGTAAAAAATATGCCACAAACATATTCAATGATATATAATACTGCCCATTATAAACTAACTCAGGATATAATGAGAAAGTTAATGGTGTCAAGTAAAAATAGAATACGTGTTATTTTAAAAGAAGAAAATCCTGATTTAATAATATCAACTCATCCATATTCGGTTCCTTTAGTTTTTTCACAAATTAAGAAATATGGAATGAATATACCTTTTGTGCAAGTTGTTACAGATTTTAATGCACATTATATATACATAGACCAAGAAATAGATGCATATATTACTGGAATTGAATTTACAAATAAAACTTTAATAGAAAAGGGGATAGATAAAGAAAAAATATACTTATATGGTATACCTATAAGAAAAATATTTAGTCAGACAAAAAGAAATAATTTAGATAAATTTAGTGTTCTAATTATGGGGGGGGAGGAATGGGACTTGAAGGAATAAAGGACTGTTCTGAAATAATATTAAATTCTAATTTAGATTTATATTTAAATATAGTTTGTGGTAAAAATGAAGAATTAAAATTAGAATTAGAAAATAAGTATGCTAGTGAGATTTCTGAAGGTAAATTAAAAGTTTATGGGTTTATCGATAAAATAAATGAAATAATGGATAATTCAAGTTTAATAATAACAAAACCAGGTGGTCTAACATCAACTGAAGCAATAACAAAAAGATTACCTATGTTATTGCCATTCTATATACCAGGTCAAGAAAAGGAAAATATTGATATTTTAACTGAAGCTGGACTTGCAATAGAAGTAAAAGAATTAGAAGATCTACCAAATATGTTGTTAAATTTATTAAATAATAAAGAAGAGTATAATAAATTAGTAGAAAATATGGATAAATTAGCAAGTAATTATTCTATGGATAAAGTTATTGAATTAATTCATAAATTAAAAAAGAAATAAAACTTGAAAAAAAAGCTTAAAAATGTTAGAATAATTATGCCATACAAATCGGGGGAGTAGCGGGTCCTTGTACCTGAAGTCCGCTTGAGCAGGGATTATATTAATTTTGAGGGCAATTCTGGTGTTTAAGCCTTGTATCATAGGTGTTGAGAAAATAGTCCTATATTGTAAAAATTCAGCGAATCATGTCAGGTCAGGAATGAAGCAGCATTAAGTTGAGATTTTTAGGTTTATAGGGGTGCTATTTTTGAGCTTGTGGTATAAGAAACCGATGTTGGGAAAGTTCGATTAATTAATGTATGGCATTTGCTAGATTTTCTAGCTTTTTTTATTATAAGGAGGAGGGTATATGAAAATAGAAAAAGTAAATTATGAAGATTTATTTGAATTTAAAAAAGTACCTTTAGGGGAATACATATATTATGCTATTTCATTTGAACATAGAATTTTTGGATATTTAGTCTTTTCAAAAGACAAAGATTTAATAGTGGAAGAAATATACATAAAAAAAGAATTTAGAAATACCGGATATGGATCAAGATTACTTAATTATGCTATTTATGACAGTATAAATTCAGATTTTAAAGATGTAATTGTATTGAACCATAAAAGAATAGATAATTTTTTAGAAAAAAATGATTTTATAAAGATTAATAATAAATATGTTAGATTAGATATAAAAGATGAGATAGAACATATTAATGCAACTATACATGTAAATAAAATATCTATATGTATAAATATAGTTTTATCTATATTTAAATTTATTGCAGGGTATATATTTAATGTTAATTCACTAATGGCAGATGCTATTAACTCATTTTCTGATTTTATTAATAATATTTTGATATTAGTAGGTGCAAAAATTGAAAAAGAACCTAGTGATGAAGATCATCCTTTTGGACATGGTAAGGTTGCTTCTATATTTAGTTTAATAATAGGTATAATAATTATCATATCTTCATTTGATGTTTTAAAATCAGGAGTTTTAAATTTAATAAATATTAAAGAAATTAAATTTAGTGATGATTTTGGAGTATTATTGGTTGTATTAATTTCTTTAGTAATATTAAAACTATTGCAGTATGTATATATTAGATCTTTTCATAAAAGATATAAATCATCGCTTTTAACAACTTTACTTGTGGATTATAAAGTGGATATAGTTTTATCTACTTCAGTAATATTAGGTGTAATATCAAGTAAGTATATAAATAATAGTATAGACTCTGTATTATCTATAATAATAACAGGATATTTGATTATACAGGGATATAATATAGTTAAAGAAAATGCTATGATATTAATGGATTCTCAAAATGAAAATTTATTATTAAATGTAAAGTTATTAACTTTAAAGGTTGAAGGTATAGAAAATATTCATGATGTATATATGACAAGAATAGGAGAAAAGATATATATAATAGCAGATATTAGACTTGATTCAAGTTTAACTTTGGAACAAGCTCATGAAATAGCAGAACAGGCAGAGAAAAAAATAAAATATAGATTTTCTAATATAAAAAAGGTTATATATCATATTGAACCTAATTACAAGGAAGACTATAATGATTAGAGGTGTTATATGAAAATTGTTGGTCCAGCAGGAAATTTTGAAAAATTAGATGCAGCTATTAAAGCAGGTGCAGATGAAGTTTTTCTTGGGTTAAAAGGATTTGGAGCTAGAAGAAATAATGATAATTTTGGTATGGAAGAATTAAAAGCTGGTATAGATTATGCACATAAAAAAGGTGTTAAAGTTTTACTTGCTTTAAATACTATCATGAGAGATATGGAAATAAAATCAGTTTATAAAAATTTTAAACCTATATATGAACATGGGGTTGATGCTGTAATAGTTCAAGATATGGGGTTAATCAAATTTTTAAAAGCTAATTTTCCTGATCTTGTATTACATGGAAGTACACAGATGACGGTAGCTAATTATGTAGAAGCAAATTATTTAAAAGAATTAGGATTATCAAGAGTAGTTCTTGCACGTGAACTTTCTTTTGAAGAGATAAAAGAAATAAGAGAAAATACTGATATAGAATTAGAAGTATTTGTTTCTGGATCTATGTGTATATCTTATTCAGGTAATTGTTATGTTTCTAGTTTTATAGGGGGTAGAAGTGGAAATAGAGGTATGTGTGCATACACTTGTAGAAAAAAATTCAAAGATGAAGAAGGAAAACTTTCATATTTTTTATCACCTAATGATCAGTTATTAGAAAAAGAAGAAATAGATAAATTAAAAGCTATAGGAATAAATGCTATTAAGGTTGAAGGAAGAAAAAAACAACCTGAATATATTTATGAAACAGTTTCGTATTATAAAGACATACTAAATGGAATAGATAGAAAAAGTGAAAGTTATAAGTTATTTAATAGAGGTTATTCTAAGGGTTATTTCTATTTAGATGACAAGTTAATGAATCATAAATATTCATCAAATTTTGGATATTTACTGGGTAGAGTTAACAACAATAATACTATAAAATTATTAGATGAATTGGTATTAGGAGATGGTATACAGTTTGTTAATGAATATTTTGAAAAGTTAGATGGAGAATATGTAAATAAGATACTGTTAAATGGTAGTAAGGTAAATAAAGCTAATAAAAATGATACTATAACATTACCTAATATCCCTAAAAATACTAAGTATATTTATAAAAATTATTCTAAAGATATTAATGATAGAATACATAGTGATATAAAAGTTGTTAAAAGATATAAGGGAATAGATTCTAAGGTTTATGCATATTTGAATGAACCTTTAAAAGTGGAATTCTATACTTTAAATAATTTTAAAAAAGAAATAAAAGCTGAATATATTGGTGATGTATTAACTGAAATTTCTAAAAAAGAAATAAGTATAGAAGATATATCTACTAAGTTAAGTGAAATAGGAGATACTGATTTTAAATTAGAAAATATATCTATAGATTATGATGGAAAAGCTTTTATACCATTTAGTCAAATTAAAAAAATTAAAAGAGAACTAATTAATGAACTAGGTGAAAAATTAGTAGATTCATATAAACATGAAGAAAGAGAATTGATAGAGTTTAAATATCCTAAAATAGAAGAGTGTATACAACCTGTGTTTTCAGCATTAGTTAGGACAAAGGAACAAGAAGATGCTTGTATAAGAAATGGTATAACAAAAATATACAGAGAAGGTTTTGATATAACTAAACAAAAAAATATGGATAATAAATTACTAAATCAAAATACTAATTTAGTTTCAAATCTTTATCAATTAATTAAGGGAAAGGAACTAGGTCTTAAAAATCAAAGTATAAATTGGAATTTTAATGTATTTAATAATATGAGCGTTGATGTATATTCGGAATTTCCTAATATAGAGACTGTATTTTTATCTCCTGAATTAAATCATAAGCAGTTAAAACTTATGACTAATAGATCTTTGAAAAGAGGTCTTGTTATATATGGAAATCTTAAAACTATGTATATAGAACATACAATAGATAAGAAAGAGTATAAAGAAATTCAAGGTGAACATTTTGATAGATATAAAGTTGTGAAAAATAAGCTAGATAATTTAGAGCTATATTTAAATAAGCCTATGAATTTAATACCTAAACTTGATTTGATATATTCGCTTAATCTAGATGAATTAAGATTAGATTTTACATTTGAAGATGCAAATGAAGTAGAAAAAATTATTAAATCAATCAAAACAAAATCAGGTAAATACGTACCTTATGCCTTTGAGATGGGGGTAAGTTAAAAAGAAGCGTTTATTTAGAACATATGCAAAAGAAATGTACGCAATAATTTAAAAAATTTTTATAGAGATTGCTTGTTATTTTATAGGGCAATCTCTTTTTATTGAGAATATCTAAAAAAGTCTGTAAATTAGGAAATGATTAAATAATAAAGAGATTACTCAATTAAGCAATCTCTTTAAAGGGTGTTGTTTAGTTTTTTATTCTATATGCATTAAATTTAAAATTTTTCTTTTAATATTATTAAATTCTGGACTAGTATTATCTCTATTTTCTAGATTAATTTCTATTTCTTTACTAAGAGTTGAATATTCTCCATTTGAAGCTAATATAGATATCTTATCAGAAAGATATATAGCTTCGTCTATATCGTGGGTTATAAGTAAAGTGGTTAAATTAAGTTCTTTACGTATATCCATATACCATTTATGTATATTCTTTTTAGTGATAAAATCAAGTGCTGAAAATGGTTCATCAAGTAATATCATATCACTAGAAAACATATATGTTCTAAGTAATGCAGCTCTTTGCCTTTGCCCACCTGATAATTTATTTGGATATTTAAATTCTTGATTTTTTAATCCAAACTTATCTATATAATTATTAATTTTTTTATATGCTTCTTCTTTATTAACTCCTTTTATTAATAAGGGTAGAGCAATATTATCTATAGTAGTTCTAAAAGGTAGAAGTAAGTCTTTTTGTAACATATAGCTTACTTTGCCCTTTTTATTAACTATATTTTCTTTATTTAAGTAGATATTTCCATACTTAGGTGATATAAGTCCGGCAACAGCATTAAATATAGTACTTTTTCCTGTACCAGAAACACCTACTATACTAACTAGTTCGCCTTTATTAACCTTAAGATTTATATCTTTAACTATGACCTTATTTTCAAATTCTATACATAAATTTTCTATTTCTAATTTTAACATACTAATCCTCTAAATATTGATTTGTAAATCCGTAATCTTTATCTATAGATTTTTTAATTATACCATTATTAAACAACCAGCTATAGAAATTATTCCATCTATTAGAATCAAATTTTCCCCAAGGAACATCTTTGTCAACATATTGATTATTTATCCATGTTTGTGATTTAACTAAAAAATCTCTTTCAAGTTCAGGAGCTTGTTTATGTAAAATATCAACAGCTTCATCTACATGCTCTATAGAATATAGGTAACCTTTTTTAATGGCAGATAATACTTTTTTAGTAACCTCAGGATTTTTTTCTGCAAAATCTGAATTAGCTATAAGTACAGGAGTATAGTAATCAAGTTCGGGAACAACTTTAGCTTCCATAAAATTAAATGGAATATTGTTATATTCTAATGATATTCCATCCCATGCATAAAATATCCAAGTAGAATCAGTTTCAGTTTTTAATGCACGAATAACGTCCCAAGAATAAGGGATTACATTAACTTTAGAAAAATCAGCATCTTCTTTACTCATTAAATATTTAAGCATGGCTTGTTCAATAGGATCTTCCCAAGTTGCATAAGTTTTTCCTTCTAAATCTTTAAAACTAGTAATATTTTTTTCTTTAAGTGAAACAAGTCCTGAAGTATTATGTTGAAGAAGAGCAGCAACTGCAATAACTGGAACTTTTTCATCACTACTAAAATAGTTAGCAAGTGTATCTTGGAAACTTATACCAAATTGAGATTTTCCACTTGCAATTAAAGCTGTAGTACTTCCTTCTGGTGCTTGATCTATAGTAACATCAAGTCCTAAATCTTTAAAGAATCCTTTTTCTTGAGCTACAAATAACCCAGTATGATTTGTATTAGGAGTCCAGTCAAGAACTATATGAATTTTTTCTTTAGACTCCTCATTACTTTTTGTTTCATTCTTATTTCCACAACTAAATACTAAGATTAGCATAAAAATAAATGTTAAAAACTTTTTCATTTTTCCTCCCATTTTATTATATATTTTTCTATTTTAGAAACTAAATAAATTAAAACTAAGCTAATAAGTGATATTAAAAAGATACTTGCAAACATTTTATCATATGCAAATGCCCTTTTTGCTCTCATCATATATACTCCTAGACCATTAAAAGCTCCTATCCATTCAGCAACAACGGCAGAAATTATAGAATAAGAAACAGATATTCTAAGTCCTGCAAAAAAACTAGGTAGGGCACTTGGAAATTTTGCATATATATATTCTTGGAATTTACTTGCCCCCATGGATTCAAGTAATATTATATTATCTTTTGATACAGATCTATAACCATCAAGTAAAGAAATTGTTATAGGGAAAAAAGTTGTTAATGTTATTAAAACTATTTTTGAACTCATACCATAACCAAGCCATAATACTAATAGGGGAGCTATTGCTACAGTAGGTATTGTCTGACTTATTACAAGTACAGGCATAGTTGTTTTGAATATAAAATCAAATCTATCCATAATTATAGATAAAATAAATGCTATAATTAATCCTATAACAAGACCTGCTATAGCTTCAAACATTGTATATTTCATATGGTTAGAGATTAAATTAAAATCTACCTTTAAAGCATTTAATATATCAAATGGGGAAGGTAGTAAAAATTTTGGTATTATTTTTGAACTAGATAATAATTGCCAAAAAACTAGTATTATTATAATTAAGTAATAATTTAAAATTTTATCTAAAAATTTTCGCATAAAAAAAACTTCCTTTCTGGGAAGTTAAAATTTAATTTGTATATTAAAAAATACTTCCCTACGACAGCATTATCTGTATCAGGTTAAACGGGTATAATCTCAGCACGTGGCACCCCGATATTTTTTATTTATTTGTTTTTATTTATCAAGCTTTCAAATTCATAATTAATATTATATTCTCTCATAAATTTCAAGAAATTACTTATCCATTCCTTTTTTTCATTTTCTTTTAAGAATGCTATATAGAATTTATCTTCATTAGTTTCAAACGCATGCACAAGATTCATTTTTCCAGCCTTTATTTCTTCGTATACACAGTAGTAGGGTAAAACACTAAGTCCCATATTGTTCATAATAAGATTTTTTATTGTTTCATTACTACCATTTACTATAGTTTTATTTTCAAAATAATGACCTATAATATCTTCGAATTTATCTAAATATTTAATTGCATTAGGTGTATCTTTTTTTAGTACATTTAATTTCTTTATATCTTCAATATCTTTAATATCAGGGGGAGATATTACAACGAAAGGGTACTCTTCAGATTGAATGAATTTTAAACTTCTATCTTCAAAGAGATCATCTTCCATTAAAGCAACATCTATAGTTCCTTCTTTTAAGTATCTGATTAAAGAATTACTATTTTTGATATATATATCAAATTCTATATTAGGATATTGTTTTACATATTCAGTAATAATTTTAGGTAATACAGGTTCACCTATATTATGAGTTGCACCTATTACTATTTTAGATTTTTTACTGTTTATTAGCTTATTCATTTCATTTTCAACTCTTAAAAATTTATCAAAAATTTCTTCAGTTAATTTGTATAATTCTTGTCCTGTATAAGTAAGTTTGAAATTTTTTGAACTTCTTTCAATTAATTGAGTTTGAAGAGAAGTTTCTAGTTTTTTAATTTGTATTGATACAGCAGATTGACTTATATAGAGTTTTTCTGCAGTTCTTGTAAAGCTTTTATTTTTACATACTTCATAAAATATTCTTAAGTGATGGATATCCATAGTGGTCTCCTTGTCCTTTTTATATTATTATATATTAAATAGCTAAAAAAATCAATAAAATGAGAATAAATATGATATTTATTTATAAATTATCTATAAAAATTTCCTTTTGTTTTATACTGTGATATATTCTTAATAAATCATATATTTAAATTGTGTATAAATTAAATTGGATTTTATATAAAAGCAGTTGTTGATTATGAATGTAAATGGAATTGTAAGGGAACTTAAATGTACTTTAATTAATGCAATATTTTTTTCAAATGGAGAAATATTAGTTTTAGACAATGATAATAATTTTATATTTATCTACATTAGAGAATAAAACTAAAACGTAGTTTAATGGTGTTCCAGGTTCTAAAAATGTAAGGTTATATATTTTAATTAGAACTGGATTTGTAAATGATCCACCAACTCCAATTAAGATACCTGCCATAGGTAAAACAGCTATTGGTAACATAAATGCTCTACCTATTTTTTGTGAAACGAAAAAAATTATATCTTTCATTTTTCGTTCTTCTTAAACAATTTATTTTAGTATATTGTACCACAAAAATTTGATAAAAGTAAATAAATGTTACTGATAAGTTTCAAATGCAATATATTATACACTGAATAAAAATTTGAAAAAAATAACTAAATATAGTATAATTTAGGATGTTAAATTACGCTTTAAATTATAAGGAGGAAAATAAATGAAAGCAGCAATGGAATTAAGACAAGGTAGTACTTATGAAAAAGGAGGAGTACCTTATTTAATTTTAAAAGCAGATAGACACCAATCAACATCTGGTAAAAAAGCTCGTGCAGCAGAAATGAAATTTAAGATTAAAGACTTAATTAGTGGAAAAGTACAAGAAATAACAGTATTATCTACAGAAATGATGAATGACATAGTTCTTGATAGATCTCAAATGCAATTCTTATATCAAATGGATGGTGAATTTTACTTTATGAACCAAGAAACATTTGATCAATTAACTTTAACAGAAGAAGATTTAGGAGATGCTGTTGATTTCTTAGTAGATGAAATGGTTATACAAGTTTTATTATATGAAGAACGTCCAGTAGGGGTTGAATTACCTAATACTGTAATACGTGAAATAACATATACAGAACCTGGATTAAAAGGTGATACAATAGGAAGAGCAACTAAACCTGCGACAATAGAAACTGGTTATCAATTACAAGTACCTTTATTCTGTAATATAGGAGATAAAATTAAAATTGATACAAGAACTGGTGAATATATAGAAAGAGCTAATTAATTATGTGAAGGAGGGGTTAAATGAAAAGGTTGTTTATTATGTTTCTTTTTTTAATTTATTCAGAACTTATTTATTCAAAACCTATACTTGTAGGAAGTTATAATACTATGCGTTTGGGTCAAAATGAAAAAGACCTTAGTGCAGTTGCAAAAATTATATCTAAATTTGATATAGTGGCATTACAAGAGGTTATGAATAGAGAAGGACTTGATAGATTAAAAAATGAAATTGAGAAAAAAACTGGTGAAAAATGGGGATATGTGATATCTGAAAAACCAGTTGGAAGTAAAGAATATAAAGAGTATTATTCTTTTATATATAAAAAGGGGAGTATAGATAAAATTGAAAGTTTAGGTCTTTATCAAGATGGTAAATCAAAAGATTTCATAAGAGAACCTTATGCAGTATATGTTAAATCTAATAACTTTGATTTTGTTTTAATAACAGCTCATTCTATATTTGGTAATAGTAAATCAGAACGTGAAATAGAAGCAAGTAGATATCATAAAGTATATAAATACTTTAAAGATAAAACTCATGAAGAAGATATTATCTTATTAGGTGATTTTAATTTACCCGCTAATTCACATGCGTTTAAATATTTTAAAGATGAATATAAGGTAAAAGAAGTTTTAAATCCTAATGTAGATAAAACAACTATATCTGAATCAAGACTTGCAAATTCTTATGATAATATATTTTTTAATAGAAGTAAATTAAGAGAATGGACTAAGAGATATGGAGTTTATGATTATACAAAAGATAATTATAAAGAAATAAGGAAATATGTTTCAGATCACCTTTTAATTTTTATAGAATTTGAAAATGGAAAGGATCTAGATGACTAAAAATAAAGAAATGTATAAAAGAATTTTAAAAATAGGTATTCCTGTTATGCTTGAAAATTTAGTATATAACTTGGTTAACTTTATAGACAATTTTATGGTTGGAAAAGAAAATGTTTCTTTAGGTTTAGGTACTGTTGCTGTAGCAGGTCTTGGAATTGTTAATCAAATATTTTTTGTTTTTATGGTTTCTTTATTTGGGCTTTTTAGTGGGGCTAGTGTTTTATCAGCTCAGTATTATGGTAATAAGGATTATAAAAATTTAAATAAAATATTAGGTTTCCTATTAATAGCTTCACTTTTAATATCAATACCTTTTGTTCTTATAGGGATATTTAATCCTACTTTTTTAATAGGGTTATATACTAATGATACAAACACATTAATTCAAGCAAATAATTACTTTAGAATATCTTGTTTAACTTTCCCACTTGCTGGGCTTGGTATGGCATTTTCTATGCAATTAAGAGTTATAAATGAATCTAAATATGCTTTTTATTCAAGTTTTATAGGTCTTGGCGTAAACTTTATAGGAAATCTTTTACTTATACCTATATTAGGTGTAAAAGGAGCAGCAATAGCGACTGTAATTGCAAGAATTTTTGCTTTGATATATATGATATACATAGTTAAGAAAAATAAATTTCCTATAGCTTCAAAAAATATTGAAATGTTTAATATAGAAATGAATTTAGTTAAATCTATACTTGTAATATCTTTTCCTACTTTTCTACATGAAGTTTTTTGGGTTTTAGCATATAATACTAAAATGATGATATATAGTAAAACTGGTACAGTAGAATTTGCCTCGATTGTAACAGCAGGGACTATAACATCTATACTATTTAGTATGTTTAGTGGTATTTCAAATGCATCAGCTGTCATAATAGGGAATGAATTAGGGGCAAATGATTTAATAAAGGCAAAAAATGCATCAATAGTTTGTATTAAACTTATGGTATTATTAGGCATATTATCATCAATAATATTAAATATTTTAGCTATACCTTTGCTTAACTTGATGCAAGTAAGTTCTATTCTTAATATACTGACAAGAAAAGTAATATTTGTAGAAAGCTTATTTATTTTATTTAAAGCTTTAAACTTACTATTTGTAGTAGGAATATTAAGAGCAGGTGGAGATATTTATTATGGTGTAGCATGTGATATGGTATCTATGTGGATAATAGCTGTACCTTTAGTATTTCTAGCAAGATATTTAAACTTTGATATACCATATATGTATTTATTTAGCTGTATATCTGAGTTTGTAATATTTTTCCCTTTAATACTAAGATATAGAAAAGAAAAATGGTTAAAAAGAATAGTAGATTAATAAAGGAGGATAAAGTTTGAATTGGAAAGAACTATTATCAACAAACACAATAAGAAAGAGAAGTAGAATAAAAGCAAGTGATGTAAGAAATGATTTTGAAAAAGATTATCATAGAATAATATCATCACCTTCATTTAGAAGACTTCAGGATAAAACTCAAGCATTTCCACTTGAAGAAAATGATTTTGTAAGAACAAGACTTACTCATTCTCTTGAGGTATCTTCTTTTGCTAAATCAATAGCTCAATCTATAGGTAAAAGAATAATAGAAGAAAATCTTGATGATGATTTTGGGTATGAAGAATTAAATGCAATTACAAATATATTATCATCAGCATCTCTTATACATGATATAGGTAATCCACCGTTTGGTCATTTTGGAGAAGATTCTATTAGAATATGGTTTAAAGAGAATCTATTTAAAATAGATGTTAAAAATGAAGAAGGTGAAATTAAAAAACTTGGGGAATGGTTAACACCTCATATGTGTTCAGATTTCATTAATTTTGAAGGTAATGCACAAGCAATACGTGTAGTTGAAAAATTACATTTTGTAGTTGATGAAAATGGAATGAATTTAACATTTGCACTTTTAAATACTTTAATAAAATATCCTGTGTCATCACTTGATATAGATAAGAATAGTGGAAATATTAAAGATAAGAAGATGGGATATTTTTATTCAGAAGAAGATATTTTCTATAAAGTTGTTAAATCAACTGGAACTTATGATGAGCAAAAAAATAAGATATATAGACATCCACTTACATTCTTACTTGAAGCAGCAGATGATATAGCTTATGCAACAGCTGATATAGAAGATGGAATTAAAAAGAGATATATAACTTACTATAACCTTATTAATGAATTAGAAAAAGCTGGATTTAATGAAGGGAATATATTTTATGATAGATTAAAGAAATATAGACAAGATGGTAAAAAGAATGAGTATATATCTTCACATAGCTATGCAGCTACAAGATGGATAATATCTATACAAGGATTAATAATAAAAGATGTTGTTAAGAAATTTATAGACAATTATTCTGATATAATGAGTGGAAACTTTAAAGAAGAATTACTTTCAAATGATGATGATTTAGATATAGTTAAGTTTTTAAAAGCTATGTCAAAAAAATATATATTTGATTCAAGAAACAATAATAAAATGGAAATATCTGGTAATATAATTATAGATTTCTTACTTAATAAATTTGTTAATGCAATAATATATTTTGATACTATATATGAAGATGAAAGTTTACTTCATAGAAAGTATAGAATATTATTAAGTGATAATCAAAAACAAATTTATAGTATATATTCTAAAAAGTATGAAGATAAAATGTTAAAAGAATTAAACCTTAAAATTGAACAAGAACAATTAGAAGGAAACCAAAAAGAAAGACTTGAAAAAGAATATAAGGATAAAATATTTAGCTATAAATTGTACTTAAGATTATTATTTGTAACAGACTATATTTCTGGTATGACTGATACATATATTAAAACAACTTATCAAGAATTGATGGGGATTAAATAATGGATGATAAGGATATTTTGAGATTAAAAAAACTAGGTTTTACTGAAATAGAGTCAAAAATATATTTGCATTTATTAAAATTTCCTGGAGAAAATCCAACTCAAATAGCTAAATTTCTTGATATTTCAAGATCAAGTAGCTACAATAGTATAGATAATTTAGAAAAGCAAGGTATAGTAAAATTATTACCAGCAATAGATGATAGGAAAAATTATAAAGTTATCAATCCTATAGTTTTTCTAGAATTAAAAAGAAAAGAATTAAATGATGAAATAGATAATTTAAAAATAACTTTATCATCTATGTATAATGAATATAATTTTGAAGATATATATAATATAGATAGGATAGATAATATTAGATATATTATTATTGAGATATTAAATAATGTAGAAAATAATATTGTAACATTTGGTAATATAAATGATGAAGTAATAAAAAATAAATTAGATTATGTTATACAAGAAAAAGGTATAGAAGTTTTAAAATTTGATTCATCTGAATTTATATTACTTGTAGATGATAAAGATTTAGTTATTATTGAAGAAGATAATATTATGTATACAAAGAATAAAATGATAATTAATCAGATAAATAGAAGAGTTAAAATAGAAATGGAGAAAAAATAATGATAGTAGTTATAACTTTATTGATATTGGGATTAATAATATTTCTACATGAACTAGGGCATTTTGCTACAGCTAAATATTTTGGTATGCCAGTATCAGAATTTTCTATAGGTATGGGTCCTGTGATATTCAAAAAAACTAAAGGATCAACTCAATATAGTTTAAGATTAATACCTATAGGAGGATTTGTTTCTATAGATGGTATGATAGAAGCAAGTCGTGATGATAAAGACTTTGAAAAATTTACAGATGAAGAAATAGAAGAGTATAACAAAAATGGATTTATGAGTCATCCTAAATATCAAAAGATAATAGTACTTTCAGCAGGAGTTATAATGAATTTTGCTACAGCTTTTATAGCTGCTATACTTTATTCACTTTTTATAGGTAAGGGATTTGAATTAGTAGGTAAAATATTTATAGGAGGATTTTATCAAACTCTATTAGGTATAAAGATGCTTTTAACAGGAGCAGCAAAAGCCAACCAACTTGTTGGACCTGTTGGTCTTCCATCTGTTGTAGGACAAATAGTAGATCAAGCTGGATATATGGTTTTATTTAATTTATTTGCAATATTATCTATAAATATAGGTATTTTAAACTTATTACCTATACCTGCACTTGATGGGGGAAGAATAATATTTGTTATACTTGAATATTTTGGAATAAAAGTAAATAAAAAAATTGAAGAATACTTACATATGATAGGTTTAGGATTGTTACTTTTACTTATGGTGTATGTTTTCTATAATGATATATCAAGAATAGTACATAAATATTTTTAGGAGAAGATTATGAATATAGTATTGTATCAACCAGAGATGCCATATAATACTGGTAATATAGGAAGAAGTTGTGTTTTAACTAACACAACTTTACATTTAATTAAGCCCTTAGGTTTTTCTATAGAAGATAAAGATGTTAAAAGGGCTGGTCTTGATTATTGGAAATATGTTAAATTAAAAGTTTGGGAAAGTTTTGAAGAATTTTTAGAAAATAAAGGTGAAGGTAAAATATATTTTGCGACAACTAAAACTGATAAAAAATATACAGATGTTGAGTATTCAGAAAATGACTATATCATGTTTGGACCAGAATCAAGAGGAATACCAGTTGAAATATTAGAAAAATATAAGGAATATAATATAACTATACCTATGTTAAAAATAGGTAGATCTTTAAATTTATCAAATTCTGCAGTTGTTATTCTTTATGAAGCAATGAGACAGTTAAATTTTGAATTTGGTATGAATGATGAAGAAGTTAGTGATATTAGGTATGAATTAACTGTGAAAGGGGCAACAAAAAAATAAATAAAGTAGACAAATGTAGTTTAAAGTGTTAAAATGTATAATTAAAAATTGGAGGAAATATAATGAAAAATTTATATATAACAACGCCTATTTATTATCCTAATGCTAAACCTCATATAGGAACAGCATATACTACAGTAATATGTGATGTTGTATCAAGATATAAAAGACTTAAAGGTTATGATGTTAGATTTATAACTGGAATAGATGAACATGGTCAAAAAATAGAAGAATCAGCTAAGAAAAATAATGTAACTCCTCAACAATGGGTTGATAAAATGAAAGAAGATTTTGTTAATCTTTGGGATAAGCTGAATATAGATTATAATTATTTTGTTAGAACTACTGATTCAAATCATGAATATACTGTTGATACTGTTATACAGAAAGTTTATGATAATGGTAAGATATATAGCGGGGAATATATTGGTAAATATTCAGTGAGTGAGGAAACTTTTGTAACTGAATCTCAATTAGTTGATGGTAAATATATGGGAAAAGAAGTTATAGATATGGCTGAAAAATCATATTTCTTTAAATTATCTGAATATCAAGATAAATTATTAGAATTTTATGAAAATCATCCAGATTTTATAAAACCAGTTTCAAGAAGAAATGAAGTTATTTCTTTTATTAAACAAGGTCTTCAAGATCTTTCAATTTCAAGAACTACTTTTGATTGGGGTATTCCATTAAAACTTGAAAAAGGACATATAGTGTATGTTTGGTTTGATGCATTAAATTCATATTTAACTGCAGCAGGTTATGGAAGTGAATTATTTAATGAATTTTGGAATAATGGAGAAGTTGTACATGTTATAGGTAAAGATATTTTAAGATTCCATGCTATTATTTGGCCAGCTATGTTAATGGCAGCAGGGTATAAGTTACCTGATGTATTGGCAGTACATGGATGGTGGACTATAGATGGAGAAAAGATGTCTAAATCTTTAGGTAATGTTGTTGATCCTTTAGAAGAAATTGAAAAATATGGTTTAGATCAATTTAGATATTTCTTATTAAGAGAAGCAACTTTTGGACAAGATGCAGATTATTCAAAAAAAGCTGTAATTCAAAGAATTAACAGTGATTTAGCTAATGATTTAGGTAATTTATTAAATAGAGTTCTTGGAATGCAGGCAAAATATTTTGATTCAGTTGTATATAAATCTGATGTAAAATCTGAATTAGATAATGAATTAATAGAACTTTGGAAAGAAACTTTATTTACAGTTGATAATATGTATAATGATTATAATTTTTCTGAAATGCTTAAATCTATCTGGAAGTTTATATCAAGACTTAATAAATATATAGATGAATCAGAACCGTGGGCTTTATATAAAGAAGGTAATATTGAAAGATTAAAAGCAGTTTTATATAATCTTATTGAAGGTATTTCTAAAGTTGCCTTATTAGTTTATCCAGTTATGCCTGATTCAAGTCAAAATATTTTATATCAATTAGGACTTGATATTAAAGTAAGTAGTATAAAATTAGGTGATTATACTGAATGGGGAATTTATTCTGATGGAAATAAATTAGGTGAATCTAAAGTGTTATTCCCACGTATAGAAGTTCCTAAAATTGAATTTGAAGAAGAATTAGTTATACAAAATCCAATAGATATTGAAGATTTTAATAAGGTAGAAATTAAAGTTGTTGAAATTAAAAAAGTTTATAAAGTTCCTGAAAGTGATGCTTTATTAAGATTTATAGTTGATACTGGAAAAGAACTTAGACAGATAGTTTCAGGTATTGCAAAACACTATAAAAATGAACAAGAATTAGTTGGAACTAAGGTTATGGCTGTTTTAAACTTAAAATCTATTGAATTAAAAGGGATAGTATCACAAGGAATGTTACTTACAACTACTGAAAAGAAAAAAACAAAATTAGTTGTAATAGATGAAAATGTTAAAGTTTCAACTATTATAAAATAAGGGGATATAATGAATAAAAGTAGAATTTTAAAAGAGATAATAATAGTATTTATTTTATCTATATTAGTTTTACTGATATTTTCTATTAAAACGTATATATATACATCTAAACCTTTTGACTATATAGAAAATGCTATAGTTAGTATGTATGATGAAGACAATAAAAAAACACTTAAAAACTTTGAAAAAGCATATTTAGGAAATGATGTAGATATATATCAAGTTATTAATGGATTAGCTGATGATGAGGTTATTTCATCATTCTATAAAGATAAGGAAGAAAAGTCCAGTGGTTATGCCGAGTATAGAAAAGCTCAGTTTCTTCTTTATTCAAATAAAACAGGAGAAGCTATAGAAGAATTAAAGAAAGCTGCTAATCAAAATAATATTGATGCGCTATATTTCTTAGGTAATTATCTATATTTATCAAAGAGATTTACTGAAGCTTTTGAATATATAGAAAAATCATATAATTTAAAAGATTACAGAGTTGTTGAAAGATATCTTGAAATGAAAAATAGTATAGCTGTTTATGAAAGAATGGAAGAATTAGAATTTAAATATAATAAAAATACTATTACAAAAGAAGAAAAATTAGAATTAGGTAATTTCTATATAGATAAGACATTTATAAACGATGCATACAAGATATTAAAACCATTTATAGAAGAAAATAATAAAGACGCTTTATTTGCTAAGGCAAACTATATAGAACTTGAAGGAGATAATGATAAAGCCTTACAAATTTATAAAGAATTATTCCTAAAATATAAGGAAGCAAGAGTTGCTTTAAAGGTTGTTCAAAATTCTGATATATCAACTAAATCAAACAGAACTAAATTAATTAAATTATTAGATGAAGTAAAAACATATGATAGAAATTTAGATTTTATTAAAGCTAATTTATTATTTGAAAATGATGAATGGAAAGAAGCTAAAGAAATATATGATAGATTAAAAAACTTGAAATTTATACCAGTATATAAAAAGTTAGGTAAATACTATGAAAATATAGGTGATACTATGCAAGCTATAGAAATGTATAAATTAAGTTTTGAAAATGGAGATATAGATAGTGCTGTTAATTTAAATAATCTTGTACAAGATTTACAATCAGTATTTGCTACACCTATAACAGAAGATTATACTAATTATTTAAAACTTGCATCAAAATTAGGAAGTTCAGAAGCAAGCTATAAATTAGCAAATAATTTAACAGATACTTATGAAAAGAAAAAATATGCTATAATTGCTCTTTCTCAAGAAAATGTTAAGGCACTTACTATACTTATAGATTTAGCAGGTAATTCTAAAGATAAAGAAAAAATAAGAGTATATACTAATATATTAATAAATAATAAGTAGAGGGTAAAATGAAAAAAATATTGGCAGTATTTACAATGTTAATGTTTTGTTTATCATGTTCTAGTAGTTCGTATAAATATATAAATGATGAACAAGTATATAATAATATAATAACAAAAACTAAAGCTGGAATAGTTGTTTATGGTACAACTTGGTGTCCAAATTGTAAACAATATATTGAACAGTTAAAAGAAATTAAAGATGATTTAAGAGGAGAAGTGGATATATATTTAATTGAATTTCCATATGCTCCATCTGATGGAGAATTTCTAGATTATGAAAAAGAAACTTATGAATTTTTAAAAAAATCTAATTATCCATTTGAAATATATATAGATAAAGATGGAATAGTATTTAATAAGTTTAAAATCAAATCAGTTCCATCAATAGGATATATAAAAGATAGTAAATTAATTAATAATATAGAACCAAGAAAATTTGATAAAGAAGAATTATTAAAATTGTTTGGTAAGTAGAAGTAGATATGGTATTCATATCTATTTTTTTTAGGAGAAAAATTGAAGATTGATATAAGAAAAATAAGAGGTATTAAGATACTTTAAAAGTTAGAAATGAAAGTAATAATTTCTAAAATAAAAAAGTCATGCTTGATTAAATCTCACATGACTTATATATATAAATTTTTTTTCTATAACAGTAATATTGTGAATATTGATGTTAGTATAAAGTGAATTGATATACCATAGTTGTAAATAGGAATAAAAGTATCATTTAGTCCTAATGTAGTTATTATAAATACAGTATTTAATAAAAGATAGAAAATACTATATAAAGTTATATGATATATCTGTACACCAAATGTTATAAATTGAACACTAGTTGGTATAATTGCATATAAATTAGGATTTATATAAAATATTAGTATTGTTAATATTTCAAATAAAAGTATAGGTATAGTAGCATTTTCTAATATATTAAAAGGATATTTTAATTTGAAAATTTTACTTATAGATATATAAATTTTTAAATATGCAAATATCATTATTAGAATTATAAATAGATTCTTCATCTATTTCCTATAATCTAACTAATTCTTTAGCAATTTCTGCTGCAAGTTTTACATTGTTAAATACTAATTGTATATTAGCTTCTAATGATTTACCAGCAGTTATTGTCTTAACTTTATCAAGTAAGAATGGAGTAGTATCTTTTCCTTTAATACCTTTTTCTTCAGCTTCTACTATTGCTTCATTTATAGCATTTGTAATAACATCATAATCCATTGCAAATTCTTCAGGAATTGGGTTAGCTATAACAACTCCACCGTTTAATCCTAAATCCCATTTAGTTTTTAAAATGTTTGCAAATTCATTAGGTGTTTCAATTTTATAATCTAAATTAAATCCACTTTTTCTAGTATAGAATGCAGGTAATTCTTTAGTTTTATAACCAAGAACAGGAACACCTTTAGTTTCTAAATATTCAAGAGTTAATTTTAAATCAAGAATTGATTTAGCACCAGCACATATAACGGCAACGTTAGTTTGTCCTAATTCTTCTAAGTCAGCAGAAATATCCATAGTAACTTCAGCATTTCTGTGAACTCCTCCTATTCCTCCTGTTGCAAATATTTTAACACCAGCTAAAGCTGAAATTAACATAGTTGTTGCAACTGTAGTGGCACCATTTAATTTATTACTTACAACATAAGCTAAATCTCTTCTACTTACTTTAGGAACTTTTAACCCTTCACGTCCTAATAAGTTTATTTCATCTTCAGTTAAACCAACTTTTAATTTACCGTTTATTATACCTATAGTTGCAGGGACAACACCATTTTCACGAGCAAGTCTTTCAACTTCTAACGCAACTTCAACATTTTTAGGATAAGGCATTCCATGAGATATTATAGTTGATTCTAAAGCAACTACCGGTTTGTTATTTTCTAAAGCTTCCTTAACTATTGGATTAATTTCTAGATATTGTTTCATTTTGTTTCCTCCTATAATTCTATATTAAAATAATTTTTTAGTGTGTTATTAAGTTTGTTTTCATCTAAACCTTCAAAACATGTCCCTATATTTGATATATTTAAAAGAGACATTGACATTGATACTTTAGCACTTTTTTCTATATCATACCCTTTTAAAATAGAGTAGGCTATCCCACTTGTAAATGAATCACCAGCTCCAGTTATATCTACTGGTTTTACAGGTGGATTAGGAATAAATTCATTTTTATCTTTATTCATATAGAAAACACCATTTTTTCCAAGAGTAATGTATACATTATTTACCCCTTGGTCAATTAATATTTTAGCTGCTTTTTTCATACTTTTGTTATCTGTAATTTTAACTCCAGTAAGTATTTCTACTTCGATTTTGTTAGGTTTAATTGAATGGAAATTTCCAACAAATTCTTTTACCTTAACAGCTTTTGCAGTAGATACTAAGTCTATTATAACTTTATCGTGTATACTTGATAAGTATTCAATTACATCTTGATTTAAATTAGTGTCAAGTACTAAAACATCAGCTTTTTTTATTAAATCTTCTTTAGATTTAATGAAATTTAGATCAAATTTTTCTAGTATTTGCATACTTGCTATAGCAAGTACCATTTCATTATCGCTATTAAGTATTGATAAATATGTAGATAAATTTTCATCTTTGATATAAAGACAATGAGACATATCTGCATTTTTAGAATTCATATAACTAACTAATGATTTTGAAAATTCATCATCACCAACTGGAGCCATAAAAATAGGTTTTTGATTAAGTAGAGCAAGATTTTCAGCTATGTTTCTTGCAACACCACCAAATCCTTTTTCTATTTTTCCTGGATTTGAATCATTAAAGACAATTTCATTATTAGAGAATCCTTGTATATCAATATTAGCACCGCCAATTACACAAATCATCGAATCACCTCTATAAAAAGTTTAACAAAAAAAAATAAAAAAGTCAAAGAAAAAATTTGCAAAAAAGAAAATTTTTTGATATAATATAGTTTAAGATTTATATGAGAAATCAAAAATTAAAAAACATACACTTTTTTTTAATTTCTATAATTATATTTCCTTATATCTGTACGAGATGGTTAATACTAACTATCTTTTTTTAATATCTAAAGTTTTATTAGAATTATCTTTAAAACATTTCTTTTATTGTCTGTTTGCTAGTATTTTTATTGTATTTATGGTAAAATAAATATAATTATGAAAGGAAATAATTATGATAAATGATTTTTTAAAAGCAACAAAATATGTACAAGATTTAAATGTGTTCGATAATGAGTTATTGGATGAATTTGAAAAAGAAGCACTAGAGAATAATATTCCTATAATTACTCGTGATGTTTTAAAATTTTTACTATTTACCGCTGATAATATTTCAGCTTCAAATATACTTGAAATAGGTACAGCTGTAGGGTATTCTGGAGTTTTTCTTGCAGAAATTTCTAGAAAATATAAAGGAAAGCTAACAACTATAGAAATAGATGAAGATAGATATATTAGAGCAAAACATAACTTTTCTAAATTTAATTTAGAAGATAATGTAGAGCAAATATTAGGAGATGGACTAAAAGTTTTACCTGAACTAGTTAGTAATAATAGAAGGTATGATTTAATATTTATAGATGCGTCAAAATCAAAATACATTGATTTCTTTAATTTAAGCTATGGCATGTTAAATAAGGGAGGATATATATTTATAGATAATTTGATGTTTAGAGGTTTAGTTGCTGAAAATGAGTTTCCTAAGAAATATAGAACTATACTAAATAATTTGGATAAATTTATAAACTATTTAAATGAAGAATATAATTTTGTTCTACTGCCTTTTGGAGATGGAGTAGGATTAGTATATAAAAAATAAGGAGAATATATGAGAAGAAGAGTTTTAACACTTGCTACGATTTTAGCATTTATAATTTCTTGTTCTACAACACAAGAAGTTAAGGAAGATTTATATAAAGATTATAAACCTAAATATGAATTAGGAGATAAAA
Organism: Pseudostreptobacillus hongkongensis; assembly: GCF_001559795.1. Classification (NCBI taxonomy): domain Bacteria; kingdom Fusobacteriati; phylum Fusobacteriota; class Fusobacteriia; order Fusobacteriales; family Leptotrichiaceae; genus Pseudostreptobacillus; species Pseudostreptobacillus hongkongensis. The sequence goes on from NZ_LOHY01000143.1 coordinate 22,884, forward strand.
AAGAAACAGAAAAAGAAGATAAACTAATAGTAGATTCAAGTGCAACAAATGATGAGATATTATCAAATGAAAATTTAAAATCTGTAGTTTTTGATAGAAGCGATAGACAAGTAAATAAAGATTTAAAAGGAGTATGGGTAGCATCAGTATTGAACTTAGATTTCCCTAAAACTCGTGGAACAGAAAATCAAAAAAGAGAAATAGATAATATGATGGATAATATTAAAAATTGGGGGCTAAATGCAGTTTTCTTCCACGTTAGACCAGCAGCAGATGCGCTTTATAAATCTGAAAATGAACCTTGGTCTATATATTTAACAGGAGTTCAAGATCAAGATCCTGGATATGATCCTTTAGCGTATGCAATAGAAGCGGCACACAAAAGAGGACTTGAATTACATGCATGGATTAATCCTTATAGAGCTTCTATGAATTTAGATAGAAGTAAATTATCAGATAGAAGTGTTGTAAAGAAACATCCAGAATGGATATTTGAATATGATGGTAAGTATTATATGAATCCAGGTAATCCTGATGTAGTTAGATATGTATCAAATGAAATAGAATATATAGTTAGAAATTATGATATAGATGGTATGCATTTAGATGATTACTTTTATCCATATCCATCATCAACATTAAACTTATCAGATAGTTTTGATGATGCAGAATATGAAAAAAACACAAAAGGATTTACTGATAGAAAGGAATGGAGAAGAGATAATGTAGATAAAATGATACAAAATCTTTCAGTTTCTGTTCATAAAATTAAACCAAAACTTTCATTTGGAGTAAGTCCATTTGGTATATGGAGAAATGTAAGTTCTGATCCAAGTGGTTCAAATACAAAAGGATTACAAGCATATGATTCACTTTATGCAGATAGTGTTAAGTGGATGCGTGAAGGTTGGGTAGATTACATAGCTCCACAAATTTATTGGAATATAGGATTTGATAAAGCAGATTATACAGAACTTGTAAGATGGTGGTCTTCTGTTTCAGAAAAGACTAATACTCCATTTTATGTAGGACAAGGTACATATAAGGCAAGTGATTGGAAAAATTCTGATGAGACAGCTAGACAATTAGAATTAAATAAAAATTATAAGGCTGTTAATGGGGTAATATTCTTTAGATATGAAACTTTATTAAATAATCCAAATAATGTTAGAGAACAAATTAAGAATAATTTAGAAAAATAGGGGTGAAAATGTTTAAACTTCATTCAAACTATAACCCAACTGGTGATCAACCACAAGCTATAGATAAGATAGTAAATAATATACAAAATGGTATAAGTGATCAGATATTATTAGGGGTAACAGGTAGTGGAAAAACTTTTACAATTGCAAATATTATTAAAGAGCTGGGAAGACCAGCTCTTATTATGGCACCTAATAAGATTTTAGCTGCGCAATTGTATAATGAATATAAACAGTTTTTTCCAGAAAATGCTGTAGAATATTTTGTTTCTTATTATGATTATTATCAACCAGAAGCATATATTCAATCAACAGATACATATATAGAAAAAGATTCATCTATAAATGAAGAAATAGATAAGTTAACGCATGCGGCAACTGCAGCTCTTTTAAATAGAAAAGATGTTATAGTTGTGGCTTCTGTTTCTGCTATTTATGGACTAGGTTCACCTAATTCGTATTCTGATAGAAGTATGTATATTGATATAGATTTAGGTGGTATAACTAGATCAAAATTAATAAGATCTTTATTGGGATTAAGATATGAAAGAAATGATATGGTAGTTGAAAGAGGTAAATTTAGAGTTAAAGGTGATATTATAGATGTTTATCCTATTTATCAAGATACAGTTTATAGATTTGAATTTTTTGATGAAGATTTGGAAAAAATATCAGAATTAGAAACTTTGACTTTAAAAAAAATTAGAGATGTAAAAAGATTAAATCTTATGCCAGCTACACACTATTTATCAGAAATAGACACAAAAACTTTAGTAGATGAAATAAAAAAAGATTTAGAAATTAGAATAGAAGAATTTGAAAAAGATGGTAAAATATTAGAAGCTCAAAGAATAAAACAAAGAACAGAATATGATATAGAGATGATAAAGGAAATAGGTTATTGTAAGGGAATGGAAAATTATTCGAGATATTTAACAGGTAAAAAAACTGGAGAAGCCCCTTATACTCTTTTAGACTATTTCCCAGAAGATCCTATAGTTTTCTTAGATGAATCACATATTATGGTTCCACAAATAGGTGGAATGTATAATGGGGATAGAAGTAGAAAAGAAATGTTAGTAAATCACGGTTTTAGATTGCCTAGTGCCTTGGATAATAGACCTTTAAGAAAAGAAGAATTCTTTGCAAAAGTTAGCCAGGTTGTTTATGTTTCAGCTACTCCGAGTGATTATGAATTAGAAGAATCAGGAGATGAAATAGTAGAACTATTAGTTAGACCAACTGGTATAGTTGAGCCTAGTATAGAAATTAGACCTACTAAAAATCAAGTAGATAATTTAATGGATGATATAAAAGATAGAGTTTCAAGAGGAGAAAGAATATTAGTTACGACTCTTACTAAAAAGATGGCTGAAGAGTTAACTGAATATTATTTAGATTATGGTATAAAAGTTAAATATATGCATTCTGAAATTTCAACTATAGAAAGGGTTGAAATAGTAAAAGGACTTAGAAATGGTGAATTTGATGTTTTGGTTGGTATAAATCTTTTAAGGGAAGGGCTAGATTTACCTGAGGTATCTTTAGTTGCCATACTTGAAGCTGATAAAGAAGGATTTTTACGTTCAAGAAGATCTTTAATACAAACTATGGGTCGTGCAGCAAGAAATGTTAATGGACATGTAATATTATATGCTGATAAAATAACTAAGTCTATGAAAGAAGCTATGGATGAAGTTGAAAGAAGACGTATAGTTCAACAAAGGTATAACGAAGATAATAATATTATTCCTCAAAATGTAAAGGCACATTTAACAGAGTCTTTACTTGAATATGAAGAAGATGAAAGTGAAACTAATATAACACAAGTAAAGTTTAAAAATACTAAAGAAATAGAAAAAGAAATTAAGAAACTTGAATCAGAAATGAAAGAGTTTGCTAAAAATTATCAATATGAAGAAGCTATTGATAGAAGAAACAAAGTTAATGAATTAAAAAAGATATTAATGGAGTTGATGTAAATGAAAAATATATTTATAGGTTATCCTAAATGTTCAACTTGTAAAAATGCATATTCTAAACTTAAAGAATTAGGCATAGAATTAGAATATAGGGATATAGCTAATGATAAACTTAATTATGATGAATTAAAACATATTTATGAAAAATCAGGTTTAGATATTAAAAAATTCTTTAATACAAGTGGTCAAGTTTATAGATCAGAAAATATTAAGGATAAATTAGATAAGATGTCTATTGATGAAAAGTTACAGCTTTTATCAACTAATGGAATGTTAGTTAAACGTCCTATATTAATATACAATGACAAAATATTAATAGGATATAAAGAAAAAGAATATTTAGAATTAAAATAGAGGAAATATGGGTAGAAATTATACAGTTAGTGAAATTGCATTGCAAATAGAAAAGGTAATATTTTCAAGTGATCTAAAAAATGTATCAATTACAGGTGAGCTTTCTAATGTTACTTATCAAAAATCAGGACATTTATATTTCTCCTTAAAAGATGATACTAGTGTTATAAAATGTGCTATTTTTAATCATGCTTTTAAAGGCATAAATTTTACTTTAAAAGAAGGTAATAAAGTAAGAGTTATAGCAGATATTAATTATTATAAACCAAATGGTTCAATTAATTTTATAGTATCAGATATAGAAAAACTTGAAACAAGAGGTTTACTTTATGAAAAACTTGAAAAATTAAAAGAAGAATATTCAAAAAAAGGATATTTTGATGAAACTATTAAAAAAGTTAAACCAAAACTTGTTAAAAGATTAGGGGTTATAACTTCAGGAACAGGTGCAGCAATAGAGGATATTATTAGAACTACACATAATAGAGATAAATATGTAGATATATATCTTTATCCAGTAAAAGTACAAGGTGAAGGTTCAAGTACTGAGATTGCAAATGCTATTAGATATTTTAATGAAAATAATGATAAATATATGCTAGATGCACTTATTGTTGGTAGAGGTGGAGGAAGTATAGAAGATTTATGGGCTTTCAATGAAAAAGAAGTAATAGAAGCTATTTATTCTTCAGATATATTTGTTGTTTCTGCTGTAGGGCATGAAACAGATATTCTTTTATCTGATTTTGTAGCAGATTTAAGAGCTTCTACACCTACTCAGGCAGTTGAACAAATTATACAAGAATATGATAAAATTTCAGATGGTCTTAATGTATATAAAGCAAAGATATTAAATATTATAGAAAATAGATACGAGCATTCGTTAAAAGATTTTGAAAATATTAAAAATTCATATGTTTTAAATAATTTTGAAAATAGAATAATACAGTATAGATATGATATGGAATATCTAGAAAATAGTATGTATAAAAGTCTTAATATACATTTTAACAATAATAGAACAAATTTTGATAATTTAAAATTGAAATTAAGTTTATCAAGTATTTATTCTAAATTTGAAAATGCTAATTTAGAATTAAATAATTTAAAAGAAAAAGTTGAAATGTTAATAACTAATCATATTAATAAAAGTAAAAATGAAATAGAAACACTTAAATTAAAAGTATCTAAACATTCAAATGATGATATTTTGAAAAAAGGATATAGTATAACTACAATTAATGGTAAAATTGTTAAAAATGTTGAAGATTTAAAATCAAAAGACACAATAAAGACAAGATTTCATAATGGTAGTATAGAAAGTATAGTTAAGTAGGTGGTGTGTATATGAAAAGAGAAAACTTTTTATCTTGGGATGAATATTTTATGGGAATAGCTTTTTTATCGGCTAAAAGAAGTAAAGACCCAGCAACACAAGTTGGAGCTTGTATTGTTAAAGATAAAAAAATTATAGGTATAGGATATAACGGGTTTACCAATGGGAGTGACGATGATATTATGCCTTGGGGAAAAGTAGGTAGTTTTCTTGAAACAAAATATGCATATGTTGTTCATGCTGAATTGAATGCAATATTAAATAGTCAAATTAATGTTAAAGATTCAACTATTTATGTTACACATTTTCCATGTAATGAATGTGCAAAAGCTATAATACAATCAGGTATATCAAAGGTTATATATTTTTCTGATAAACATAAAGATAAAGATAGTACTAAGGCATCAAAAATAATGCTAGAAAATGCCAAAGTTGAAGTGGCAAAAATTGAACTAAGTATAAATGAATTAAATATTAAATTTGAAGAATAGGAAGGGGTATAATGTATTTAAAAGCATTGGAACTAGATGGATTTAAATCTTTTTCTAATAGAACTGTTATAGAGTTTACTAAGGGTATTACATCTATTGTTGGTCCTAATGGAAGTGGTAAAAGTAATATACTTGATGCAATTTTATGGGTTCTAGGTGAACAAAGCTATAAAAGTATAAGGGCATCTATGAGCAGTGATGTAATATTTTCTGGTGGTAAAAATAAACGTGCTGCAAATAGTGCTGAGGTATCCCTTATAATCGAAAATTCAGATAGATATTTAGATATAGAATCAGATGAGGTTAAAATAACTAGAAGAATCTATAAAAATGGTGATGGAGAATACCTTATAAATAACAAGAAGGCAAGACTTAAAGATATACATAATATTTTTATGGATACAGGAATAGGTAAACAGGCTTATTCTATAATCGGTCAAGGAAGAGTTGAAAGGATAATAAGTTCTAATCCCAAAGAGATAAGAGAAATATTAGAAGAAGCAGCTGGAACTAAAAGAGCCAAAGTTGAAAAAGAAGAGGCTATAAAAAGATTAAATAATGTAAGTCAAGAACTTGAAAAAATTAGTTTTGTTGAAAAAGAATTGTCTCTTAGAGTTAAAAGATTAAAAGATGAATCTGAAAAAGCTAGTTTTTATCAAAATATAGTTAACCAAATATTAGTTAAAAGTTTTATGCTATATGAGTATAATACGGATAAAATTAATGTTGAACAAGAAAAGTTATCTTTGGATAAAAAAAATATTGAAAAAGAAATAGAGGATATTTCTAATAATTTAGAATTAGAAAATGAAAGATTAAAAGATTTTATAGAAAATAGAAATAGAGTTAGTGAATTATTAGATAATTTAAAATTAGAAACTAATAATATATTTATAGAATTTAATAATGAAAAAGAAAAATTATCTAAAATTGAGCTAGATAAATCTAATTTTGAAGTTAAATTAAATGAAAAATTACAAATTAAAGATAAATTATTAGTTGACAAGAATAAGAATATAGAAAAATTAAAAGACTATGAAATACAGATAAATACTTTAACAAAAGATGTAGTAAAAAAAGAAGAAAAGAAGAAAGAATTAACTTATAAAATTGAAGAAATTACATCAAAAACTGATGAATTAAATAAAAAGATAGAAATTAAGGATAATGAATCTAAGGAAATAGAATTACTAAATTATAGAATTAAAATTGAAAATGAAGAATTAGAAAGAAAAGTTAAATTATCTGAAAATAATATATTAAATCTTGAAAAAGAGCGTAAGGAAATTCTTTTAGCTAAAGATAAAATAGAGCTTGAAATAGCTAAATTAAATAATGAATATGAAGATCAAGTACAATTTAATAAGGATATATCAAATAAATACAGTGATATAAGTAAAGAACTTGAAGATTTAAAAAATAGAAGAAAAGAAATAGTTGAAATAAAAAATAGAAAGTTATTAGATTATGATCAAAAAAATAATCAATATGCATCTATCCAGAAAACTTTAGAAGATAACTATTTCTTATCAACAGCTTCAAAATATATACTTAAAACATTTAAAAATGATGATAATATAATAGATTCCGTTTCTAATATTTTAAGTATAAAAGAAGAATATCTTGTAGCAATATCTGGACTTATTGGCTTTTCTTTAAATGATATAGTTGTAAAAAATACAGATAAAACAACAGTATATATAGATGATTTAAAGAAAAATAAAGTTGGGACAGTATCGTTTTTACCTTTAGATAATATAAAGACATCTTCTAAGTTAGATAGATTACCTAATGTTGAAGGAGTTGTTGATTTTGCTAGAAATTTAGTCTCTTCAAATATAGATATTAATTTAGATAAACTAATATTACATTTATTTTCAAATGCCATAGTTGTTAAAGATATAAATGCAGCAACTAAAGTATTGAAAATAGGTTTTTCTGATAGAATAATTACGATTGAAGGAGATATATTTTCAAGTCGTGGTAGATTAACTGGAGGATATAAGAAAAATAAAGTTGATTTAACTTTACAAAAAAAAGATGAATTAACTTCTAAAGAAAAAGAATTAAACACACTAAAAGAAGAAATAAAAAATCTTGATAGTAAATATGATAAAATTAATTTAGAAATTGATAATTTAAGTAACAACATAGATACAAATGCCATGTCAGAAGCAAATGATAAATTTAATGCTATAAAAAAGAATTTAGAATATAAGAAAACTGATATGAATTCTATTGAAAGAAAATTATTAACTATAAATTATGAAATAGATGATACTAAAGGATTAATTGTAGAAAATAAAAATAGAATAGATAAAAATTCTAAATTAAGTATGGAAAATATAGAAAAATTAGATGAAATATTCGATAAAAGACAAGATTTAGAAATAGAAATTGCTAAGTTAGAAAGTGTAGAAAAATATCAAAAGAAATTAAATGAAGTTTCTATAGACTATGCAGTCTTAAATGAAAAACTTACAAATATTAAAAATATAAATGATGAATTAACCTTAGATCATCGTAATCTTGAAAAAGATTTAAATGATATAGAAAAATTTGAACATAATAAAGATGAGCTATTTTTATCATTTAATCAGGAAATTGAGCTATATACTAAGAATATAGAAACTTTAAATATTACTAGATTAAATAATCTTGATAATATTTCTAAATATGAAAATGAAGTAAAAGATATAGAAAAAAATGAAACTGATTCAGTTAATAGAAGAAATGACATGGAAAAAGAAATATTAAAAAAATCAAGTATTTCAGAAAAAATAGCAGAAAATATAGTTAGAAATGAAAAAGAATTAGAAAATTTAGAAGAAAAAATAAATGAAATAAATGATAAAAAATCAGATGTTAAACTAGATGAGATTTATTATAAACTAGAAGATGATAACTTAGTAGATATAAAACAAGAAATAAGTAAGTTAGAGTCTAAAAAGAATAATATAGGAAGTGTCAACTTAGCTTCTATTGAAGAATATAATAGTGAATTTGAAAGACATCAAGTACTTGTTAATCAAAGAGATGATTTAATAAATAGTTCTAATTCTATTAATGATTTAATATCTAAAATAGATAAAGATATTACAGAAAAATTCACATATGCATTTAATGAAATAAAAGAAAACTTTAAATACATGTGCTCAGAAATATTCTACGGTGCCCGTGGAGATATTAAATTAACAGACCCAAGTAATATATTAACTACAGGACTTGAATTAAGTGTTAAATATAAGAATAAACCAGAACAAACATTAATGTTACTATCGGGTGGAGAAAAATCTATGCTAGCTGTTTCATTCATAATGGCAATATTTATGTTTAAACCTTCACCATTTACATTCTTTGATGAAATAGAAGCAGCACTTGATGAAAGAAATACAAAAAAAATAATAGAGCTATTAAGAAGATTTATTGAAAAATCACAATTTATTTTAATAACTCATAATAAAGAAACTATGAAAGGTTCAGATAGATTATATGGAGTTTCTATGAATAAAGAAGTTGGAGAATCGAGAATAGTTTCTGTTGACATTTAGAGAAGAATTATACACAAGGAGAAGAAAATGAGAAAACCTTTTTTAGTACTACTTTTAATATTAGCTAGTTTTTCTTATTCAGATGGAATAGAAGATAAGGCAAAAAATGAAGCTATAAATATTGAAAAAGTAGAAATTGAGAAAGAAAATAAAGTAAATGAAGAAATAAAAAAATCTGAAACTAAGAAAAGTGAAGTAAAACCATATACATATATAGAAAATTATGTTAAAGAAAATCCTAATTATACATTAGATGTTAAAATGAAAAAACATTTTAATGAAGAACTTAATTACCATATATATATTAGACAAGCTGTTAATCTAAGAAAAAATCCTAATATTAAAGATAAGGCTTTAAAAAAATTACCTATTGGATATAAAATAGGGACAACAGGACTTGTAAAAGCTAAAGATGGAAGTAAATGGTATGAAGTTATATATAACAAAGAAAAATATTTTATACCTTCAACTGCTGGTATAAAGAGAGCTTTTAATTGGCAAAGAGCTGTTGAAAAAGCAGATAAAATAAATATGTTTATTAGCGATGCTTTAAATAGTAATAAAGATATATATTATGTAGATTCATATATTTCTTTAAATACAGGAACTGAAGGTAAAAAAGATAAGTTTGGAAATGCTGCAAATCAAAGTATAAAAGCTTATTATAACAATAATAAAGACTATATTAATTTACCTGATAGAGCCTTATTTACAATAGTTGGGTCAGATTCTAAATATATAAGCATAAAGACAATGTCTTATGGTGATGAGATATATAAGATACCAGTTGCATTTAAAAGTAGAATAAAAAAATCTAATATTAAGTCATTTGTTAATAAGTTTATATACATAGATAGACACAGTCAAACAGAAGTAGTTATAGAAAAAAATAAAAAAACAGGAATATTTAATGTAAATACTGTAGGATATGTAACTACTGGAATTAATAAAGGAGTTGGGTTTGTAACTCCTTATGGAGACTTTTTAGTTGCATATACAAAACCTGTTATGGCATATGCATCAGATACTGAAACTGAAGAAATATTAAATTCAAAGGGTGAAGTTATTGGTAAAAGACCTATAGTTATAGGAGATGCTAGAAATGCAATAAGATTTTCTGGTGGGGGATATATCCATGGGATACCATCAACTTTTGAACCAAAAGATAATAGAGAAAAAAGAAAAAAAATTACAGAGTCTAAGTTAGGAAGTATTCCTTTATCTCATAAATGTGTAAGAAATGATGATGAAATAATTAAGTATATATATGATTGGGTAAATGGAGGAAATAAAATACAAAAAAATGGATTTACATATCCTGCTGAAAATGTAATTGTAATAGTTGAATAAATGATCGGAATTATTATTCCGATTTTTTGTTGTAAAATTTTATATAAAATGTTAAAATTAATAGGTTAAATCTAAAAGATTTAACAAATATATTTATAGAGTTCATAGGTGGCAGCGTTGAACAAAGAGGAGGATTATGCATAGCATTTTTACTGTGAATGAAGCCATCTGGCTTTTATATCTTTTAATTAATTTTTCGTTTGTATTATTAGCCTATAAATTATGGGGTAAAATAGGGGTTATGGCATTTACACCTATTTCAATAATACTTGCAAACATTCAAGTTTCAAAACTTGTAGTATTATTTGGAGTTGAGACAACTTTAGGGAATATTGCTTATAGTAGTATATTTTTAATTTCTGATATTATTACAGAAAATTATGGTAGAAAAGAAGCACAAAAAGTTGTTGGACTTGGGTTTTTAACTATGATATTTACAACACTTGTTATGAATATTGTTATATTATTAACGCCTTCTGTAAATGATATGAATCAAGTTCATATTCAAGCTTTATTTACACCATTTATTAGATTAACTGTAGCATCACTTACAGCTTATGTAATATCATCTAATTGTGATATTTATTTATACCAATTTATTAAGAAATTATTACCGAGCTTTAAGAACTTATGGATTAGAAATAATGGAAGTACTTTAATAAGTCAAGTAATAGATAATGTAATCTTTACATTAATAGCATTTTATGGTGTTTATGATAACTCAACTGTTATATCTATAATGTTTTCGACATATTTCTTAAAAATAATCACATCACTTTGTGATACACCATTTGTATATATTGCAACTTATTGGAAAAATAAGGGTATGATAAAGGAATAAAATGATAAGATATAGTAAAGTTCTAGAAAAAAATATAAGAGAAATAGTTCTTTTAAAAAGTTTTCCTTGTGATTATAGCAAATGTGCTTTTTGCAACTATATTTTAGATAATTCTAATGATGAAGATGAAATAAATAGTGTTAATTTTGAAGTTTTAGAAAATATAACAGGTGAATTCGGAGTATTACAAGTAATAAACTCTGGCTCAATATTTGAAATACCTAAAAAAACTCTTGAAAGAATAAAAGAGATTATAATAGAAAAAAATATTAAAATACTTTATTGTGAAGCATATTTTGGATATGTTAAAAGATTAAATGAAATAAGAGAGTTTTTTGACATTGTAGAAGTAAGATTTATGATAGGTATAGAAACATTTGACAATAAATATAGAATTCAAGTTTTAAAAAAGAATTTTTATTTAACAGATAGAATATTTAAAAAAATAAAAGAAGAGTATACTAATGCACTTCTGATGATATGTACACAAGGACAAACAAAGGAACAAATATTAGATGATATAAAGATGGGGCTTGATAATTTTAAAGAAGTAACAATATCTGTGTTTGTAGATAACGGGACAGCAGTTAAAAGAGATCAAAATCTTGTGGATTGGTTTGTAAAAGATGTATATAACAATATAAAAGATTTAAAAAATGTAGAAATACTTATAGATAATAAAGATCTTGGAGTTTATGTACAATAAGAAAAGAGGTGGATATGAAATATAAAGAATTATACCATAAATATAAAGGATATATATTTGCAATTATAATGATAACTGTATCATCATTTGTACAAGCATATTCTATTGAAGTATTTATAAAACCTTCAAAATTAATAACAGGTGGTTTTACGGGACTTGCATTATTATTTAATATGATATTTGAAGAATTTAATATGAATGTATCAGTACAGTTTTTATTAGTAGCATTAAATTTACCAGTAGCTTTACTTTGTGTAAGAGAAATAAGTAAAAAATTTGTATTTCTATCTATTTTACAAATAGTTATGAGTTCTTTATTCTTGCAAACTTTTACTTTTAAACCAATCTTTAGTACTATAGGATTAAATATTACTATAGGTGCTGTAATATATGGAATGCAATTAGTTCTTGCATTAAAAGTAGGAGGATCTACCGGAGGAACAGATTTTATAGCTCTATATATTTCAAATAGAATAAATAGAAGTATATGGTTATATGTATTCTTATTTAATATGATGATAATATTAATATTTGGATATAGATTTGGTTGGGATGGTGCAGGTTATTCTATAGTATTTCAGTTTATAACTACTAAAATAGTTGATACTTTTTATAATAGATATCATAGAATCACCATACATATAATAACTAAAAAAGGTGATCAAGTAATAAAACATTATTTTGAAAACCATAGACATGGTATGACTAAACTAAGTGGTTTAGGAGCATACTCAGGTGAAAATGTAGATTTATTATATACAGTAGTTTCGGTTTATGAGGTTGGAGATGTGGTAAGTACTATACTTGAAATAGATAATCATGCTATAATAAATACATTTAAAACAGAACATTTTTATGGTAAATTCTATATACCACCAATTTGATTAAGAAGACAATTGTCTTCTTTTTATTTTACTGTAAATATATATTGAAACTATATAATTATTAATTTGTAAATTGTTTTAAACTATGGTATACTTAATTTAAATAAAGTTTATAAATAGGAGGAAAATATGGGATTTTTTGATTCATTATTTGGAAAGAAAAAAGAAGTAGAAAAAAGATCTGTTATAAAGGTGGTTGCACCAGTTGACGGTAATGTTATACCTTTAAGTCAAGTACCTGATGAAACATTTGCACAAGGATTACTTGGATTAGGAGTAGGAATTGAACCCTTAGAAAGCGGATATGTTAAAGCACCAGTAGCAGGTACAATAATACAATTATTTGAAACTAAACATGCTTTTGTTGTTGAAACTCCAGAAGGATTAAATGTATTAACTCATTTTGGATTAAACACAGTTAAGTTAAAAGGTGAAGGATTTGAAGCAGTAGCAAAAGAAGGAGATAAGGTAAATGCTGGAGACCCTATAGTTAAATTTGATTTAGAATTCTTAAAAGCTAATGCAGATTCAGTAGTTACTCCAGTAGTAGTTTTAGAATCTGATGATTATCCTAATGTTAAAGCTTTATTTGAAGGAAAAGGAACAGCAGGAGTTACTGAAATAATATCTGCAGAAAAATAAGTTTAAATATTAAAAGCATGTGTTTTACACGTGCTTTTACATTAGTGGAGAATTTATGAGAAAAATATTTAATAAAAATTTAGATGAACGTAGAGAAATGATACTAAATGGAAATATAATTTCTACTATGATTTTTTTAACAATTCCTACTTTTATGATGGCTATAGTTCAAACTTTGATACCTTTTTCAGATAGCTTATTTCTAAATATTAAATTAGGTAATAATGTTGCAGCTGCAGTATCTTATGTACAACCTGCGATAAATATGATAATTGCATTATCTCAAGGTTTTGGAGTAGTTGCATTATCAATGATAGGACAGTTAAATGGAAAAAATGATGAAAATGGTGTAAGAAATGTATCGTTACAAATATTGATTTTCTCATTTATAACAGGAATTATTTTAATGCCTGTAGCACTACTTAGTGCAAGATTTTTTGTCCCTGATAATCCTGTTTTAAAACAAGATGCATTAATATATTTTTCTCTTTATTCGTTAATAATACCATTTCAATTTATGGCAGCAATATTTAATTCAATAAAAAGTGCAACAGGTGAGCCAGAAGCTACTTTTTATAGAATGTTTGTCTTATTAGTACTTAAATTAATATTTAATAGTATTTATTTATTAGTATTTAATATGGGAATTTATGGAGCAATATATGCATCACTAAGTGCATATATATTAACAAGTATATGGATGTATTATGATTTATTTATAAAAAAATATAAATTTAAATTAAATTTGAGAGAATATAAGTTTGATATTGTAGTTATAAAAGAGCTAATTAAGCTAGCTATACCATCTATGTTAACATATATGGGTATAAATTTAGGATTTTTTTTAATAAATAAAGAAGTTGTCGTTTATGGTTCTGATGTTTTAGCAGGTCTTGCTATAGCAACTCAAGTTACTAATATTTGTTTTACAATGCCAACTTGTGTTGCAACAACGGTAACTACTATGATAAGTATAAATATAGGTGTTGAAAATGTTGAAAAATCAAAAAAAATATTTAATAAAGGTGTATTGATAGGTAATATAGTTGCATTAATATTAGTTGTATTAGTTTTACCAACTTCAAAATATATAGTTGCACTATTTAAACCTACAGATCAAATTGCAAATATTGCTATAGAATCTTTAAAAATATATATTTATTCGGTATTTCCATATTCTGTATTTATGATGAGCCAAGCGGTATATAATGCCTTAGGAAGAACTATCTACCCACTAATAATGAGTTTTTTAAGAATATGGTTTTTAAGATATTTCTTTATACTATTAACAAGTTCATTTTTAGGCTATTATTCAGTGTTTTATGGTAATTTAGTTTCAAACTTTATAGCAGGTTTAATTTTCTATATTATGGTTAAAAAAAGTAGTTGGAGGTCAAATATAAATTATGAGTAATGAATATGTTTTAATAACAGGAGCAAGTTCAGGAATAGGTTTAGAACTTGCTAAGAAGTACGCTAAACAAGGTGAAAAATTAATTCTTGTTGCAAGAAGAAAAGATATTTTAGAAGGATTTAAAGAAGTATACCCAGATACAGTAATATTTGATTATGATTTATCTAATGTTGATAATGCTAAAGCCTTATATCAAAGTACAAAAGAAATGAATTTAGAGGTTAAGTTTTTAATTAATAATGCAGGTTTTGGTGAATTTGGTGAATTCATAGAAACTGATATGGAAAAAGAAATTAATATGATTAATTTAAATATTACAACTTTAATGGTATTAACAAAACTTTATTTAAAGGATATGGTTGAAAAAAATAAAGGAAGAATTTTAAATGTAGCATCTATTGCAAGTTATGTTCCAGGACCTAGAATGAGTGTTTATTATGCTACTAAAGCTTTTGTGAAATCATTTACTGAAGCGGTTAGATATGAAGTTAGAAAAACAGATGTTGAAATTTCAATATTATGTCCTGGACCAACTGAGACAGGATTTATTAAATCTTCAAACTTAGATGATGTTAAATTATTTGGTAAAAATGCATTGTATACTGCAGAAGGTGTTGCAGATTATACAATTAAACATATAGATAAAGGAATAATAATTCCTGGATTTTTAAATAGATTAGGAGTATTTTTGTCTAAAATAATACCTAATTTTATATTACTATTTTTAATTAATATAATTCAAAGTAGAAAGGAAGATTAATTTGAAAATACTGGTTATTGGTGCAGGAGTTATGTCAGATTTCGTTTTAGATTCTATAAAATCTAGTAATCATACTTGTATAGGAAGATTAGATTTATTAGGTAATGGAGAATTTAATAGTTTTGATGAAATAAATGAAGATTTTGATATGATAATAGATTTTTCTCATCATAGTATGACAAAAGTATTATTAGATTATGCACTAGAAAATAATAAAAATATACTTATAGCTACAACAGGACATACAGAAGAAGAATTGAAACTTATAGAAGAAGCAAGTAAAAAAATAGCAATAATTAAAGCTACAAATACTTCATTTGGAGTAAATGCATTAAATAAAATTGTTTCATATGCTACAAGTATTTTAAATGATTTTGATATAGAGATTATAGAAAAACATCATAATAGAAAAATTGATGCCCCTAGTGGTACTGCCAATACTTTAATTGATGTTATAACTAAAGCAAAAGAACAAAAAATGAAAATAGTATATGGAAGACATGATGAGAAAAGATCAGAAAATGAAATTGGAGTACATTCTATAAGAGCTGGTGCAATAGTGGGTGAACATAGTGTTCTTTATTCTAAAGGTGATGAAATTATAGAAATCAAACATACAGCATTATCAAGAAAAATATTTTCTGACGGTGCAGTAAAAGCCTGTGAAAGATTAATTTCAAAAGACAAAGGATTATATAATATAATTGATTGATTAAACAAAATATAGTATGATAATATTTATTTAAATGGAGGTAATAAATGACTGAATTAGAAAGATCTAAAGAAATAATAAGTTTTATTGCAAATTCAACTAGGAAAACACCAGTAAAACTTTATACTGATGAAGAAATTAAAGGCGAATATGATTGTAAAATAATAGGTAAAGATTTTAAAATTATTATAGGTGATTGGACTGAAATAGAAAGAATAATAAAAGAAAATGATTTGAAAAATTATCATCTTGAAAATGATAGAAGAAATTCAGCTGTTCCTATGCTTGATATTAAAAATATAGATGCAAGAATTGAACCAGGTGCTATAATAAGAGATAAAGTAATAATAGAACCGCGTGCAGTAATTATGATGGGTGCTGTTATAAATATAGGAGCTAAAATTGGTGAAGGAACTATGATAGACATGAATGTTGTACTAGGTGGTCGTGCAACTGTAGGTAAAAATTGTCATATAGGTGCTGGAACAGTTTTAGCTGGAGTTATTGAACCGCCTTCAGCAGATCCTGTTGTAATAGAGGATAATGTTGTAATAGGAGCAAATGCGGTTGTTTTAGAAGGTGTTAGAGTTGGTGCAAATTCTGTAGTAGCAGCAGGAGCCGTAGTTACTGAAAATGTTCCAAGTGGAGTAATGGTAGCAGGTATGCCAGCTAGAATAATTAAAACAATAGATGATAAAACTAAATCTAAAACAGAATTAGTAGAGGAATTAAGAAAATAAAATGCGAAAATTGTTTATATCATTTTTACTTTTGTTATCTTTTAACATTTATGCTAGTATTGAAACTGATTTTAAAAAAGCTATAAAATATATATCAGAAAATAAATTAGAAAAAGCTCAGATTGAATTAGAAAATATAGTAAATAAAAAACCGGTTAATATTTATGAAAAAAATATTATAGATAAATCAAACTATAATTTAGCATTGATATATAATGCAAATGGAAATGATGAAAAAGCTAAAAAATATTTTAGTTATGTTTCTTCTAATGTTGATTCAAGAACAAGAGAAGCTATAAACTCTAATCAAAAATTATTAAATTATGCTATGAATAGTGGAAATTATAAAGAAGCAATAATTCAAGCTGAAATTTTAAATAAAAGAACTATGTATTTAGAATTACCTTTTTTAGCTGATTTAATATATTTATATGAAGTTAATAACTATACTAAAGAGTTAGAAAAAATAAATATAAATGTAGTTTCTAGTTTACAGGAAAAAGAAAAGGGTAAATTATATAATTTGATAGCTAATATATATTTACATCTTGATAAATTTGATGATGCAAAAAGATATTTTAATAATTTAATATCATCAAACTATAATGAGAATAAACAGTTAGGATATATAGGACTAGCAAATATAGCTTATTTAAATAAAGATGAAAAAACATCTCTATTAAATGCTGAAAAAGCCTTGAATATAAGTAAAAAAAATACAGCAATACTAGAACAAATTCAAATAATATTTGCAAATAATTCAAATTATGAAAAGTCATATGAAGTTTTAAAAGATAGATTAAAATTAGAAAAGAATCCAAGTATTTTGGTTGAGGCTTTAAGATATGCTGATTATTTATCAATGATATATGATGAAGATATGTATATTAAAGAACTTGAAAAATTAACAAATTCTAATTATGATCTAGGTCTTACATTTATGGTATATAAAGTATACGATATGGCTGAGAAATATTTATTAAAAGCCATAGATGATGGAGAAAGTAAAGCTTATGATAAACTACTTACTCTTTATTTTGGAACAAAATCAACAAGTAAAATAATAGGACTTGTAGATCTTATGGTTAAAAATAAGGTTATAGATTCTAATAAAAGAGAAACATTAATTAAAGAATATGACCAATATATAGAATATACAAAAATGAAAGAATAATACACTTTAATAGGATTGATTTCTAAAAACTATGGAATCAATCCTTTTTATATTACCCTATTGCAAATATTAATATATATAATGTATAATAAGGAATAAAGTATAAATTTAAAGGAATTTTATGGATACGAGAAAAGAAGAATTAAAAAAAATATATGATCAATTAAAGCAGGAAATGAAATCAAAAAATGCTGAAAATGGAAAGCTATATGATTTGATTAAAGATAATACATTCATAGACGAATTAGAATTTGATAATGCATTATCTATCTTATCTTCTATGAATCAAAATCAAGTTATTAATTATCATACGATACTTGAAAAATTAATAAAGCGTTGGAATGGTAGTAGACCTAAAGTATTATTACATAGTTGCTGTGCTCCTTGTAGTACATATACATTGGAATTTATGTGTAAGCATGCTGATGTAACTATACTTTTTGCTAATTCTAATATACACCCTAAAAGTGAATATATTAAAAGAGCAGAAGTACAAAGAAAGTTTATAGAAGATTTTAATAAAAATACAGGAAATAGTGTAGGATTTATTGAAGATGAGTATAATCCTAAGCATTTTTTAGAAACTGTTAAGGGTCTTGAAAAAGAACCAGAAGGTGGGAAAAGATGTACAACTTGTTTTCAAATGAGACTTGATATAGTTGCACGTTATGCAAAAAGATTAGAATTTGATTATTTTGGATCTGCACTTACATTATCACCTAAAAAGAATTCAAAATTGATTAATGAACTTGGTTTTGAAGTTCAAGAAATATATGATGTAAAATATTTACCTTCAGATTTTAAAAAGAATAATGGATATAAAAGAAGTATAGATATGTGTAATGAATATGAAGTATATAGACAATGTTATTGTGGATGTATATTTGCATTACAAGATCAAATTAGAATGAAAAAAGAAAGAGAAGAAAGAGAGAAGGAAAAGTGCTAATTGGTATAGTAGGTGCGGGTGCATCTGGGGTATTGTGTGCAATTTTTGCTGCTAGTCGTGGGCATGATGTAGTTATTTTTGAAAGAAAAGATAGAATATTAAAGAAAGTTTTAGTTACAGGAAATGGAACTTGTAATTACACAAATATTAATGCAAATTATTTAAATTATTTTTCAATAGAAGATAAAATTGATGAATATATATTTAAAAATTATGGTCCAAATGATGTAATAGAGTTTTTTAAGACTATAGGTATTGAGCCAAGTGTTGAAGAAAGAGGGAAAGTATATCCTATATCTTTTCAAGCATCTAGTTTAGTTGATGCTTTAAGATTTAAATTAGAAAGTTTTAAAAATATAGATATTAAACTAGATTTTGATGTAAAAAAAATTAGAAAGAAAAATAGTAAATTTAATATAACTAGTCAAAATGATGAAACTATTTCAGTTGATAAGTTAGTTCTTGCAAGTGGAGGTAATTCTTATCAAGAGTTAGGATCTAATGGTTCAGGATATGAACTGGCATCTAAAATGGGACATAGTATTAGTAAAATATACCCAATACTTGTGCAACTTAAATCAGATAAGAAGTATATAAAAGGGCTTGAAGGTGTTAAGATGAAAGTTGTTTTATCTGTTTATAACAAAAAGGAATTTTTAAGATCTGATAGTAATGAATTATTATTTACACCATATGGAATTTCAGGACCAACAGTTTTCAATTTATCATATTTAACAGCATTATATAATATTGAAGATCTTAATTTTTATGTTGATTTCATGCCTAAATATGATGAAAAAACTTTAAAAGAGATGTTAATATATAGAAAAAATAATATGAAGTATATGAGTGCAGAATATTTCTTAAACGGTTTGGTTAATAAAAAATTAGGTCAATTTTTACTTAAATATGTAGGACTTGAAAAATTAAATATGAGTATAGATAAGATTGATGATAAAATTATAGATAAATTAGTTACTATTCTTAAAAATTATCATATTAAAGTATTTGATACTACAGGATATTCAAATGCTCAAGTAACAGCAGGGGGAATATTGGTTAAAGAAATTAATAATAAGACCTTTGAGTCTAAAATGGTTAAAGATATGTATATTATAGGTGAAGTGTTAGATGTATTTGGTGATTGTGGAGGATATAATTTAACTTGGTGCTTCATAACAGGTATGCATGTTGGAAAAAATATATAAAGAGGTATAATTCAAATGTTAAGAATGACAAATATTAAGGTTAATATAGAACATAATATAGATGATGTTTTATTTCAAATAAAAAAATTTTTAAATCTTAAAGATATAGAAAAATATAGAATTACAGGAAGAGCTATAGATGCAAGAAATAAGAATGCAATAAAATATGTATATAGTATAGATTTTGAAGCACCTAAGCATATTTATGATAATGTGGAAGAATATAAAAATTTACAAGTAGTTGAAGAATATGTGTATCCTCAAAAATATGTTAATGATTATAAAGGTTTAAGACCGGTAGTTATAGGAACAGGTCCTGCTGGTATGTTTGCTGGTTTAATACTAGCTATAGCAGGTTTAAGACCGATAATATTAGAGCGTGGAAAAGCTGTTAAAGAAAGAGTTGATGATGTATATAACTTTTTTAATAATGGAACTTTAAATGAAGAATCGAATGTTCAATATGGTGAAGGTGGAGCAGGAACTTTTTCAGATGGTAAATTAACAACTAATACGCACAATATTAGAATAAAAAAAGTTATAGAAGAATTAATAGATTCCGGAGCTAATAAAGAAATTGAATATATTTCTAAACCACATTTAGGAACAGATGAACTTATTAAAATTGTAGAAAATATTAGAAAAAAAGTTATAAAATTAGGTGGAGAATATTTATTTGAAACTAAATTTATAGACTTTGAAGAAGAAAATAATATTCTTAAGTCTATACTTGTAGAAAATTTAAAAACTAAAGAAAAATATACTATAGAAACTGATAATGCAATACTTGCCATAGGTCATAGTGCAAGAGATACGTTTGAAATGCTATATAATAATAAACTAGATATATCTAAAAAACCATTTTCTGTTGGAGTTAGAATAGAACATAAACAAGAAATGATTAATAAGTCTCAATATGGAAAATATTTTGATAAATTGCCACCTGCAGAATATAAATTACATGTTAGAAATGAAAATAGTCGTGGAGTTTATACTTTTTGTATGTGTCCTGGTGGTGTAGTTGTTCCATCTTCTAGTGAGAAAAATAGATTAGTTGTAAATGGAATGAGTTATAGTAAAAGAGATCTTGAAAATGCAAATTCAGCTTTACTTGTAAATGTTATGCCTGAAGATTTAGGAGAACATGTTTTATCAGGTATGTATTTTCAAAGAGAATTAGAAGAAAAAGCCTTTATAATGGGTGGATCTAATTATAAAGCTCCAGTCCAACTTGTTGTTGATTTTATAAATAATAGAAAATCAACAAGAATAGGAAATGTTAAACCTAGTTATTCTATAGGCTATACATTATCTAATATGAATGAACTGTTTCCAGACTTTATATCTCAAGCATTAAGAGATGGACTTCCAAAATTTGATAATAAACTTAAAGGTTTTGCTTCAAAAGATGCTATAATTACTGGAGTTGAAAGTAGAAGTTCATCCCCTATTAGAATAAATAGAGATGATGATTTAAATTCGAGTGTTAAAGGACTTATCCCTTCTGGAGAAGGAGCGGGTTATGCTGGAGGAATAATGAGTGCTGCTGTTGATGGAATAAGATGTGCAGAACAAGTTATAGAAAATATTTTAAATTTAAAAGGTGAGTAAGATGGCATTATAAAAGATAACATTAAAACCAACTTTTTAATGCATGTTATAAGAGTTTTATTACTTTTATTTACTATGTTTTTCTTCATTATTTCATACTATTACAAAGGTTATTTAATATTTTCTTTAATATTATTTACATTTTTTATTATTACAATAATCAAAAAGCATGGAAATATAGAATTATTAAAATATCTAGTTGAAAATAAAGGGAATTAAAAGGGGCTGTTGCA
>NZ_LOHY01000144.1 GCF_001559795.1 Pseudostreptobacillus hongkongensis
TCTAAAGAATCTTTTAGAGCCTTTTTCACTAAGAAAAATATTCAATATCTAAGTGATGTTAAAGCCGTAGCTGTAGATATGAATGTTGCATATAATCAATTAGTAGAACAATATCTTCCTCATGTTGATATAGTATATGATAGATATCATATGCAAGCAGATTATGGTAAAAATGTTATGGGGCAGATTAGACTTGAAATAGCTAGAGAGAATCATTTAAAAGCTAAAGAATTATACGATATTATTAAATGTGAACAAGATACATTAAAGCGAAAAGAACTTAAATAATATTGAAACAGTATCAAATGGTAAGTCTAAGATTACATTAGGTGAAAATGGTATATCTATATCAGGTAAAGATGGTAAAGATGCAGTAGCTATTAATGGAACAGATGGAACAAATGGAGCTTCAATAGTAGTTAAAGGAAAAGACGGCAAAGATGGAATAAGCATTAAAGGTGGAAACGGAACAAATGCACCAACAA
>NZ_LOHY01000145.1 GCF_001559795.1 Pseudostreptobacillus hongkongensis
AGTTTTTTGGTATATGTTCTAAAAGGTCTTCTTTATTTATTTGCATAATTATTTAATATTTCTGAAATTCTAAGTATCTTATTTTTAAACCAACTCTTCTTTGTCTTTTCTTTAAAGAATATTTCTAATTTATCTTTATGGTTTTTTAAATAATTTTCTTCTAAAGAATTTAATAACTCTTTAGGTATCTTATCTAACTTTAAATTTTTAGAATAATCATTAATTCTTACATATTGATTTTCATTACATATATTTTTTAATATATAGTCTGTTGATTCTACACTAGTTCTCATTGTAACATCTACTAAAGAAAATCCCATAGAAATAAGACCAAAATCATTATCAGAACTTTTAAATACTGAATTAAGAACCGTATTTAATAAAAAATTAGATCCAAATATTTTTTTCATACTTTTATTAGACACATTTTCTATTTCATTTTTTTTATTTGTATATCCTGTACCTATAGATAGTACTTTTATATCATTAAATTTAATCCCCTTTTTAAAAGCTTCAGAAAATCCAATTAAGCTAGGATTATTACAATATATAGAACCATCTATATACATATTATCATTAACTATATGAGGATTAAAAAATCCTGAAGCTGATGATGATGCAACTATTGCATCAACCAAACTAAATCTATTTTCTTTTTTTATTTCTTCTGTACTCTTAATAATATTAATACTAGAATTAGAATAATCTACACTAGGTATTATAAGTTCAGTTTTCAAATCTTCATAATCATAATCTTTTAAATATTCATCTACAACATCATATAAATTTTTTGAACTGTATATTTCAGAAAAAAGACCTTTTTGTCTTAGTTTATCACTAGTCGTATTAAAGATTTTTTTATACCATTCCATATATAAGTCTAGTATTTCATCAGCATTTTTACCAAGTGCTATAAGAGTTGCTATAATAGATCCTGTACTTGTTCCAATAACTAAATCAAAATATTCATATAAATTAATATTAAATTCTTTTTCTATTTTAGATAGCATTTTAATTGTATATAATCCTTTTAATCCTCCGCCGTCTAAACTTAAAATTTTATACATTATCCCCTCCATTACCATTCTAATTCTTCTACATTTTTAGGGCTAGTATTTATATCAATATTCTTTATTTTAGCATCATGAATATGTATAATTTTATCAGCTATTTCAGATATAGCACTATTATGAGTTACTATTATTACGGTTATATTCTTATCTTTAGATAATTTTTTTAGTAATTTTAAAACTTGTATCCCTGTCTTATAATCTAATGCTCCTGTTGGTTCATCACAAAGTAATATTTTAGGCATCTTTGCTATTGCTCTTGCAATAGATACTCTTTGTTGTTCTCCACCTGAAAGTTGTGAAGGGAAATTGTTAGCTCTTTCATATAAACCTAATTCTCTAAGTATTTCATAACTATCCACAGTATTATTAGCTATATCTGTTGCAAGTTCTACATTTTCAAGTGCAGTTAAATTAGGTAGGAGATTATAAAATTGAAATATAAAGCCTACATCAAATCTTCTATAATCAGTAAGTTCTTTATTATTAAATTTAGCAATATTTTTACCATCTATAAATATATTCCCGCTATCTGGTTTTTCCATTCCACCTAAAATATTTAATAAAGTTGATTTACCCGCACCTGAAGTACCTAAAATAACAACAAATTCACCCTTTTCAAGTGAAAAAGATATATTATTATTTGCAATAATTTTATTATTAAATACTTTAAATTTTTTAACAACATTCTCAAGTTCTATATAACTCATAATAACACCCCATATTTATCTATTTTTTATAGAGTTTGTTAAAGGTGGTATAACTTGTTTTTTTCTTGAAACTACACCTTTTAATACTATTAAATCATTTTTTATTTCTTCATTAAATGCTTTTGATACTACTTCTAAATTATCCCCTAAAACTATTCCAAGTGAGTCATTAGTTAATATATTAGTTATAATAAATATAACAAAATTTAGACCTTCTTTTGATCTTAAATTTTCCATTTCTATCATTAACTTTTCTTTTCTTTCTAATATTTCAGATTCATTTACAGTATTCACTTGTGCTACTGCCATTCTAATATCATCTACTTCAAATATTTTCATATCCATATTAAGTAATTCATTTTCACTCTTAGATCCAAGATTAGTCCCTGCTTTTAACATTTCTAAACCATATTGTTCTAAATCAACTTCTGCTATATTTGCTAATTCTTTACCTGCTTTTATATCAAATTCAGTACAAGTTGGTGATTTAAATAATAATGTATCCGAAATTATCGCACTTAGCATAAGTCCAGCAATTTTTTTGCTTGGTAATAAACCATTTTCTTTATATAAATCTAATACTATAGTTGAAGTACATCCTACTGGCTCAAGTCTCATTTTTAATGGATCTCCTACATTAAAATTAGAAACTCTATGATGATCTATAACTTCTAATACTTTTGATTCCTCAAAACCATCAGCTGTTTGGGTTCTTTCATTATGATCAACAAGTATTACATTACATCCTGAAATATTTTCTATTAATTCAGGTGCTTCCACTCCAAAATAGTTTAAAACATATTTTGTTTCTTCATTTAAATTACCTAATCTTCTACTTTCACTATCACTACCTAATTTATTTTTTAATTCTGAATATGCAATTGCAGAACATATTGCATCTGTATCTGGATTTTTATGTCCAAAAATCAATGTTTTCATTGTTCCTCCTCTATTTTATTTACTATATATTAATTATACAATCATTTAAGATATAGGTCAATATTAAAATTAACTCCTTGTAGGAGTTAATCTCTTTCTATTTTAGGAATAGGAAATAAATTTTCATTTTCTCTTACTTCATCAAGAGTATATTCTTTTAATATTTCACCATTTTCATAAACTAAATTAAGTATACTATCTTTATGATACTCATTTTCTTTTAAATTAGAAATATTTACTGTTAATATATTCCCTGATTCATCTCTAATTAAATCTAATCTTCCTTTTTTACTTACTTTACCCTTATCAGTTATAGGATCTTTATATACATCTATTAATTTATTATTAACTTTAACACAACTACATTTCATAGCAAATTTATGAGTGTCTCTATTTATACTAGAATGCTTATTACCTTGAAGTAATGCACCACCACAACCTAAAGCTATATTTTCAGCAGAATAACCATTTTCCTTCATTGATTTTAAAATATCCCAAATAGTATCTTCATATATACCATCACCTTGTAATATTCTTATTTTATTTATTACCTTATAACCTTTAGAATTTAATGTATATCCAAATTTTTCTTCAGTAACTTTTAAAGTATAAAGTACATTAGTAATGGCATCTCCACTATCTGGTCTTATAACTAAGTTTCCATCTCTTTCTAGTATTTCTTCTTTCAAAATATTAGAAAATATGCTATTTACTGCATGAAAATAGTTATAACTATCACTTACTATAGATACAAGTCCCTTAGGGAATTTATGTAACATATTTCTATAAGCATCAACTTCACCATTCATTGTCCAAGATGTCATTGTTGAATGTTCTGATGCTGGTATACTATACCCTGCCATATCTGAGTTATAGTATTTTCTACCAAATATTATAGATTTTAAATTATCTGTTCCTTTAAAATTAGTTAAATGGGCAAGTCCTCCAATTCCGGCACTTTCCTCACTTGAAACACCCCTATATCCAAAATCATGGAATTTAAAAGGTAGTTCTTCCTCATAATTATCAGAAGTTTCTCTTAAAAAATATGATATAATTTGTTTAACTTTAAAAGAAAAAGTTGAAACTGTTATAGGATACCATATTTTTAGTAATAAAGTTTCAAACCATCCAACAATCCAAGCCACCTTAGTATCTGTTGATTCAACAGTCACCAAAACATTATGATTTTTAATTACTGCTCCTTCAGGAACAGCTCTTATTCTTAAAGGTAATTTACCATCTAATTCTCTTACTATATATTCCCAACCTTCTCTATTAAAAGGTAATCCGTGAAGTTTTAAAATTTCATCTGCTTCTTCTATCATTTCTTTTGTAATTCTTTTAGTTAAATATTCTTTTAAATAATATTGTAACCCAAAAAATTTAGTATATCCGTATAATCCACCACGGCTTTCTATATAATCATGCATATAAACAGTATTTTCAGGATATTGTAAAAAATGCGATGACTTATATGAATCCGTCATTAATATTAAATTTTCCAATTTTCCACCTATTTCTTTATTTTTATATATATATATATTATAGTTTATAACATTTACACAAATATTGCAACTTTATTCTTAAAATAATAAAAAGATGTATTACAATAGCAACACATCTTATCTATCTAATTTTAATTTAAATATGTTTCAAGTCCTAATTCTGAAATTTTTTCTTGATGTATCTTAGCTGTATTTTCATCAGTTAAAAATATCAATATATCAGAATCTAATACCATAGTTTCTCCATTAGGAATAAATTCTTCATTTTGCCTTCTAATCCCTACTATTAATAGATTTTTAGGCCATTTAATATCTTTTACTTTTTTATTCGATAAACGCGAATCTGCTGTAACTGGTATTGTAAATGTTACCATTTTACTAGATATTAAATCTTCTTCATTTCCTATCATCTTTTGATATAGAATTTCATAAACTGATTCTTGTTTTAGAAGTTCAGAGATCAAATATGTTATCGTTGATGCCATCGTTAATGAGAATAAATTTGTAAAATTTCCACTCATTTCAAGTATAAGGACTATACCTGTTATTGGTGATCTAACTACAGCTGTAAAATATGATGTCATTGCTATTAAAACAAATAAAGTACCATAACTTTCTGAAAATCCAAAATTATTTACTAAAACTGATCCAAATATTTTCCCTATTAAAGCTCCTATTACAAGTAAAGGTAAAAATATACCTCCAGGAGTTCCTGTTGCATAACAAAGCATCAAGAAAAAGAATTTAGCTACAAGTAATAAAAGTAAAAATTTAATTGTCATATTACTATCAAATAATTTTTCTACTAATTCATGACCTCCACCAGTTACCTCTGGTAAGAATATAACAACTAGTAAAGAAATTATAGCTACAATAGAAAATTTTGTATAATTTGAAAGTTTTATCTTTTTATATACATTTTTGAATTTTATTATGTAATAATTAAATGCTAAAGCACCTAATACCATTATTATTGAAATTAAAAATATTAAAAATAAATGTAATAATATACTTTTAAAATCATAAACTATTGGTGAAACAAAAGTAAATTTTTCAAATGATAATCCAGTTCCTAAAATCATTTTAGAAACAACATTTGAAAATAAAGTTCCCATCATTATACATATTAGCAAGACTGGAGAGAAAAATTTATGTAATTCTTCAACAGCAAATATAGCTCCTGCAAGAGGTGCATTAAATGCAGCTGCAAGACCAGCACTTGATCCACAAGTTATAAGGTATTTTCTTTGAACTTCAGTTCTTTTAGTTACCTTATTAATAGCATCACCAACTAAAGCTCCCAAATGAATAGACGGTCCTTCTCTTCCCATAGAAAATCCAATAAATATAGCTAATAATCCTGAAATAAACTTAGTAACTAGTTCTGGGAACCAATTAAACTTAAACTTATTTTGTACTATTCCCATTACCTGTGGTATTCCACTTCCTGAGATTAGAGGATATTTATTAATTGTGAATTGTATAAAACAAGCAATCAATATAAATAAGAATATTATTCCTACAAATGAAAAAATATTATTTGAATTTTTTATCATTTCATTTCTAGCTAAAGTTGCTACTTTTAATAGATATGTGTATGATGAAACTATAGCTCCTGTTAATATACCTGTTAATATAGAATAAAGTATTAATTTAATTCTAATTTTTCTACTATAAAAATCTTTAAGAGACTGAATTGTTTCATATATCCCTTCTTTCATTTCATATCACCTTTTAAATAAAAAATGGTGGAAGTGACGAGAATCGAACTCGTGTCCAAAAGAAAAAGCACCTATAAAATTCTACAAGTTTAGTTTATTTATTTTTTTAACATTTAAGTGATAAATAAACAAAATCTTAAATGCGATCCTATTTAATTTCTCTAATACATATAGAAATAATATTAGATAAGTCATTAAAATATGACATCATTAATTGAATAATGACACTTCAAATAATGATGTTAGCTGAACTAAGCAGCTAAAGCGTAATTATTGTTTCCAATTATTTTAAGTATTTTTTTAAGAGAATGACCTCTACTTGCTAATTATAGACTTTTTAATTTGTCGAAACCAAAACACTCCCATTCACTTTATTATATCAATTTTAAAGTTAAAAATCAAATATTTAAAGACAATTTTGCAGAGTGAAATTTGAAAT
>NZ_LOHY01000146.1 GCF_001559795.1 Pseudostreptobacillus hongkongensis
AGAAAAATAAATAGATGTATACTGAAATCCTCTATCTGATTGTAATATACTACCTTTTAAATCATATTTACTAACTAAATTATTAAAATCTTTAAATACAAGTTCTAAATCATTTCTATCTGATATTGAATAAGTTAATATATTCTTTGTATGTATATCTATTACTCCACTTAAATAAAGTTTTCCACCTTTATACTTTATCTATGTTATATCTGTAGATAATTTTTCTTTAGGTAAAATTGTACTAAAATCTCTATTTAATATATTTTCTTTCAATTCTTGTTCTTTCTTAGCTTTTCTTTTAACTTTTTTAGGTCTTATTACTGAAAGTAAATTATTTTCTCTCATTATTCTATATATTCTATTTTTTGAATAATTAGTTTTAAGTTCTTTATTAATAGAAAATCTCATTCTATTATATCCATAAGTTCCTTTATATTTAGTGTATAATTTAATAATTAACTTAATTAATATTTCTTCTTCAATCTTTCTTTTAGTTTTCTTGTCTTTATTATCAAGCCAATTGTAATATGAAGATTTAGCTATACCTAATATTTTCAATAGTTCTAA
The DNA here is from genome assembly GCF_001559795.1 of Pseudostreptobacillus hongkongensis. Lineage (NCBI taxonomy): Bacteria > Fusobacteriati > Fusobacteriota > Fusobacteriia > Fusobacteriales > Leptotrichiaceae > Pseudostreptobacillus > Pseudostreptobacillus hongkongensis. The sequence goes on from NZ_LOHY01000146.1 coordinate 571, forward strand.
AACACTATATTTATCAGATAATTCTAGTATTGTTTTATATGAGGCTATTCTATCTATTTTTTTAATAGAGAATTTAATATTTGATCTTTTTTTTTAAGAATTTCAAGTTCCATTTCTTTATATTTTAACTGTTTTTGTAGAGCTTCTATTACTAAATCTTTATCAATTTCATTATTCTTTTTGTTAAGGTAATTACTATTGTTCTTCTTTAAGTAAGTATTTACCCAACTATATACTTGAGAATAACTTAAAAAATATCTTTGTGCAATTAATCCATAGTCTTTATTATTATCTAAACATTCATTTATTATCATTAATTTAGTTTTTTTATCAACTTTTCTATATTTCATATTATATACCTCTGATTTTGGCTCATATGCCTTTATTTCTTTGCCATTAGTATAACATGAAATTATATTATTTACTACTGTAGAACTTGTATTATATTTGATGATTAAATTTTCAATACTTTCACCTTCTAAATATTTTGAAAGTATTTCTTTTTTTAATTCTATTGAATATATTCTATTAGTTGAACTAGTTTTTAATCCATCTATTCCATGTATTTTATATTTTTTAATTAATCGTGTTATTGAGTGTGGTTTATACCCATATTCTAAAGATGCCCTACTACGCCCATATTTAATAGCATATTCAATCATTTCAACTTTCTTTTCTAATGTTAATTTTGATTTTCTTCCCATAAAAAAACATATACCTCCAAACTTTCTAGTAATTTTAAATTTTACTGTCCAGTTTTTTGGTATATGTT
>NZ_LOHY01000147.1 GCF_001559795.1 Pseudostreptobacillus hongkongensis
AACTGAAATACATTGAAAAGTTTATCTTGATTAAAGTAATTATTCATGGTATTATTAGTTATTGTGTTCATAGGTATATTATATCATTTTGGTGTGGATTTTTCCATTTAAAAGTGTTATTTTATACCTTTTTTATTATATTTTTTGATATTTTAAAAAGAGTAGAATTTAGATTATTTAATTTCTAATTTTCTACCCTTTTTTTATAGTTAGAGCTATTTTTTATTGCAACAGCCCCTTATCTTCTTAAACTATCTTGTAATCTTTTCTTAGTCCCTAAGATATCTTGATCTTCTTTTTTCTTAGCATCAATTGCTTTTTGTAAATTCTCAGATTTAATTCTTTTAAATTCTTCTTCACTTTCAGCAATTATAGCTTCCTCAGCAAGTATTATAACCTTATTATTACTTACTTCTAAAAATCCACCGCTTACAAAATATTGAAGCTCTTCTTTATTTTGTTTTATAGAAAGCAATCCTTCACCAAGTGCACTCATAAAATTAGTATGATTAGGTAGTATTCCTAAATCACCACGTGATGTTCTAATCTTTAAGAATTTAACTTCATCAGATTGTAATTCTATTTTTTCTGGAGTTACAAGTTTCAATGAAAAATATTCTTTTTTTTCCATATTACTCACCCATTAAGTCTCTTGCTTTTACAAGTACTTCATCAATATTTCCTACATAAAGGAAGGCTTGTTCTGGTATATCATCATGTACTCCATCAAGAATTTCTTTAAATCCTCTTATAGTTTCACGTAATGATACATATTTACCTTTCATACCTGTAAATTGTTCAGCAACAGAGAATGGTTGTGAGAAGAATCTTTGTATTTTTCTTGCTCTACTTACTATAATCTTATCTTCATCACCTAATTCATCCATACCAAGTATAGCTATTATATCTTGTAATTCTTTATATCTTTGTAATACTCTAACAGTATCTCTTGCTACTTTATAGTGTTCATTTCCAACTATTTCAGGTTCAAGTATTCTTGAAGTTGAAGCAAGCGGATCAACTGCTGGATAAATTCCAAGAGATGCTATTTGTCTTGATAAAACTGTAGTTGCATCAAGGTGTGAGAATGTTGTAGCAGGTGCCGGATCTGTCAAGTCATCTGCTGGTACGTATACCGCTTGTACTGATGTTATTGATCCTTTCTTAGTAGATGTAATTCTTTCTTGAAGTGCTCCCATTTCAGTTGCTAGATTTGGTTGGTATCCAACAGCTGAAGGCATTCTTCCAAGTAAGGCTGAAACTTCTGCCCCTGCTTGTGTAAATCTAAATATATTGTCTATGAATAACAATACATTTTGACCTTCTTTATCTCTAAAATACTCTGCCATAGTTAATGCAGAAAGTGCTACTCTAAGTCTTGCACCAGGTGGCTCATTCATTTGACCATACACTAATGCAGTCTTATTAATTACGCCACTTTCTTTCATTTCATTATATAAATCTCTACCTTCTCTAGTTCTTTCTCCGACTCCAGCAAATACTGAAAGTCCTCCATGACCTTTTGCAATATTATTAATCAATTCTTGTATTAAAACTGTTTTACCTACTCCAGCTCCTCCAAATAGTCCTATTTTACCACCTTTTAAATATGGAGCTAGTAGATCTACTACCTTAATTCCTGTTTCAAGAATTTCACTATGTGTTTCTTGATCTTCAAAACTTGGCGCAGGTTTATGTATAGAATCTTTTTCTTCAGTTTTAATTTCAGGTCCATTATCAACAGTATCTCCTAAAACATTAAATATTCTTCCAAGAGTTTCTTTCCCAACTGGAACTTTGATAGGCCCATCTGTATCTATTACTTCCATTCCTCTTTTAAGTCCATCTGTAGAACTCATAGCTATAGCTCTTACAGTATTATTTCCTAAATGAGATTGAACTTCAGCAACGATTTTTTTACCATCAGTGTTATATATTTCTAAGGCATTAAAGATATCAGGTAATTTTTCTTCAAATTTAACATCTATGACTGGTCCTATTATTTCAACCAATTTACCCTTATTCATCTTTCCTCCAATCATCATTTTATAGCTTCTGAACCACTGACTATCTCAGTTAATTCTTGAGTTATCAATCCTTGTCTAACTCTGTTATATTGTAAAGTTAATTTATCTATCATTTCTGTTGCATTTTCACTTGCACTTTTCATAGCTGACATACGTGCTGAATGTTCACTTGCAGCTGTTTCTAAAAATGCTTGATAAAGTTTATTATTAAGCATTTTAGGTAAAAATTCAACTAAAACATTATTTTCATCAGGTTCAAATATATATTTTTGAGATTTCTTAGTATTTTCTTCATCATTATTCTTAAATTCTGGTCTTGTGAAAGGTAATAATCTTTCTTCCACTAAGTTGTAGCTTATAACCGAAACAAACTTAGAATAAATTATATATACCTCATCATAATGATCATTTAGATAAAAATCAACTATATCTTCACTAATAATCTTAGCTTTTTCAAACATTGTTTCAGGAATTAATTGTATAAATTCACTATCAACATCTATATCTCTACTTTTACAGTAATCTCTAGCTTTTCTTCCTACAGTAACTACTGATACACTCTTACCTTCTTTTTTAAATCTTCTTATCATTTTTTCCATACGTTTTAAAGCATTAGAATTAAATGAACCACAAAGACCCCTATCAGAGCTCATTACTATGATCCCTACATTTTTAACTTCTTTTTTACCTTCAAATAGGATATTATGTCTATTCCCTATATCTCTCAAAATATTAGACAATGTTTCTTCAAGTGCCTTTTCATACTCACGAGTCTTAAAAGTTAAAACTTGAAATTTCTTAAATTTTGTAGAAGAAACTATATTCATTGCATTTGTTATTTGCTTAGAATTATTTATACTATTAATTCTAGCTTTAATTTCTTTCATATTAGATGCCATAATTAGTTCCTTTCATTAATGAACAAAGTCTTTTTTAAATGTTTTAATAAAGTCTTCTAATTCTTCATCAATTTCTTTTGTTATTTCTTTTTCATTAGCTATTTTTCTTAAAATATCTGAAGTAGATTCAATACTTTGTAATAATTCTTCTTCAAAGTTTAATATATCTTCTACATCTATATCATCAACATAACCTTTTGTAACTACATAGAAAGATACTACTTGTTTTTCAACAGGCATAGGCATATATTGTTTTTGTTTCAATATTTCCATTATTCTTTCTCCACGGTTTAATTGATCTCTAGTTGCTTTATCTAAATCTGAACCAAATTGAGCAAAGGCTAAAAGTTCAGTATATTGAGCAAGCTCCATCTTAACTCTTGCTGCAACTTGTTTCATAGCTTTAATTTGTGCTGATCCTCCAACACGAGATACTGAAAGTCCTGCATTTATAGCTGGTCTAAATCCTGAATTAAATAAATCAGTTTCTAAGAATATTTGACCATCTGTAATAGAAATTACATTTGTAGGTATATATGCTGATATATCTCCTGCTTGAGTTTCTATTATTGGAAGAGCTGTTATTGATCCTCCACCTAATTCATCACTAAGTCTTGCTGCTCTTTCAAGTAATCTTGAATGTAGATAGAATACATCTCCAGGATATGCTTCACGCCCAGGTGGTCTTTTTAATAATAAAGACATTTCTCTATAAGCCACTGCATGTTTTGATAAATCATCATATACTATTAAAACATCCTTACCTTGTTCCATAAAGTATTCTGCCATAGCAACCCCTGAATATGGTGCTAAATATTGAAGTGGTGCAGATTCACTAGCTGTTGCTGCAACTATAGTTGTATATTCCATAGCTCCACTTTCTTCTAATTTTCTTTGTATTTGTGCAACTGTCGATCTTTTTTGACCTATTGCAACATATATACAATAAACACCAGTATTCTTTTGATTAATTATCGCATCTATTGCTATAGCTGTTTTCCCTGTTTGTCTATCTCCTATTATCAATTCTCTTTGTCCTCTACCTATAGGTATCATCCCATCTATAGATTTAATACCTGTTTGCATAGGAACTGATACGGGTTTTCTTTCTATTATTCCTGAGGCCACTCTCTCAACTTGCATATATTTTGAAGGAGTTATACCACCTTTACCATCTATAGGCTCTCCAAGTGCATTAACTACTCTTCCTAGCATTTCCTCTCCTGCAGGAACTTTAGCAATATTCCCTGTACCTTTTACTATGTCTCCTTCTTTTATTCCACGTGTTTCTCCAAGTATAACTGCTCCTACACTATTTTCTTCCAAGTTTAGAACCATACCTGTTGACCCATTTGAAAAAGTTAATAACTCTCCAGCCATAGCATTTTCAAGCCCATAAATTCTAGCTATTCCATCTCCAATTTCTACAACTATTCCTACTGTAGAAATATCTAATCTTTTTTTATAGTTTTCTATTTCATCACGAATAATACTACTAATTTCTTCAGGTTTAATTTTCAAGAAATACACCTCCTTTAGTGTTTCATATTATTTATTTGTGTTTTTATGGAACCATCTATAACTTCATCGTTAATTCTTATGATTCCTCCACCTATTATATTTTCATCAACACGATATTGTATAACAACATCACGTGATTTTAATTTCTTTAATTTATCAGATAATCTGTTTTTTTGTTCTTCAGTCAATTCTTTAGGAAATGTTGCAGTTACTATTAATTTTTTATGTTTTTCATAATAAATTTTACTGTATTCACTATAAATTTCCTTAATATGAAGTAATCTATCTTTATCTATTAAATAATCTAATATTTCAAGAGGTTTTTCTTTAACATCTTTATATATCTTATTAATTAATTTTTTCTTTTCCTCTTTATCTATAATAGGATAAGTTAGAAACTTTTTAAAATCTTCATCACTTTTTATATGTTCTAAAAGTAAATTAAGAACTTCAAATATTTCAAATACCTTATCATTTGTTGAAGCAACTTCATAAATGGCCTCTGCATATCTTTTTGAAATAGATATATTATCCATATTATTCACCTACTTCATCAATAAATTTATCTATACTTTTATCCACCATAGATGGATCATTAGAAATATTTTCTTTTATTATCTTCTCAGCAAGTTCAGTTGCCATATCGCTAACTTCTCTTTGAAGTTGTTCTTTGATATTCTCACGTAACTTCAAGATGTCTGATTCAGCTCTCATAAGCATTCTATCTCTAGTAGTTGTTGCATTATCGATAATTTGCTCACGTCTTTCATCAGCTTGTCTTTCTGCTTTTATAATAATATCATTAGCACGTCTTTTAGCTTCTTTTCTAAGTTTTTCATAATTTTGTTTTTGTTCTTCAAGTTTAGTTCTTTCTTCTTTTACTAACTCAAGATCTTTTAAAGCTATTTTTTTTCTTTCTTCAATAACTTTACCAATTTTTTTATAGAAATACTTATGAAAAATATAGACTAATATGAAGAAGTTAATAATTTGAACTATCATCAGTATATCAATAGTTATTAAATTATTTTGTTCCATAATTACCTTCTTTCAATTTATTATGATTTAATTAATGCTAAGATTAATGCAATTATTAATGCAAATATCCCTGTTGACTCAGTTACCGCACACCCTATAAATAGAGTTGACATAATATCTGTTTTTGCTTCTGGCTGTCTTGCTACAGCTTCAACTGCTGCTGCAGTTGCAAGACCTTGTCCAAGTCCAGCTCCTATTCCTCCACATGCTGCAATTCCAGCTCCTAAAAGCGCTGCTGCTTTAATTATTGATGCATCCATCATTGTTCCTCCTTAAATTTATTCTTCCTCTTCTTCCCCTATTAACATCTGTTTAATATACACAGATGATAAAACAGTAAATACAAAAGCTTGTAATATACCAATGAAAAAATCAAGATATACTTGTAATATATTTGGCCAACCTACTGCAAAGCTTAAACTTCCTTTAATTAAATTACCCGTTATAGTAGGTAACACATTAGGCATAACTAAACCATATACAAGCGACATAATTACAAGACCTGCAAACATATTCCCAAATAATCTCATAGAGATATTAATAGGTTTTGCAAACTCTCCTATAACATTTATAGGGAACATAAATACAAAAGGTTCACATAGTTCTTTTATTAGACCCATAACACCCATACGATATATAGCTGCTCCTATAAACATAACAAAAACTACTAATGCTATACCTACTGTAGTATTCATATCCGCTGTTGCTGTTCTGAAAAACGGCTTAATCAAAAGACCCTCTTTAGTATGTTTCCACATAACAACAAACGGGAATAAAAACATAGATATATTAAGTAGTAATATCATAGAGAACATTGCAGAGAAAAATGCCATGAATTTCCCTTTGAATTTTCCATATCCTTCTAAAAATTGATTATTAATAAAGTTGTAATATTCTTCTAATACTAGTTGAAAAAATCCAGGATTTTCAATACTTAAATTTCTTGTTCCTAATATTAGTATTACGATTATAACCAACATTATAACCCATGTATTAAGTATAGTCTGATTAATATTTAATACATAATGTCCTAAAGGTATACTAAAAAATACTTCAGGGGCTTCAATTATTCCCTCAGGTTTTGCAAACACAACTGGTAAAAAAGTAGAAATAAGTCCTAAAAATAGATTAACTATTAATCCCATAAGAAAAATTATACCTATCCAACCTAAAAAACCAATTTTTCTATGCAAATAAATCATCTCCCTTCTGAAGAAACTCTATTTTTAAAATATTGTTCAATATATAGAGAAATTTGAATAGCAAAAAAACCTAATGAACATGCTAAAACATTCTTTAAAGTCTCTGCTTCAAAATATCTTTTACTTAGTTTATAAACAAAATAAAGAGATAATATATATAGAACATACCTTTTAGAGTAATCTATAAACATTGATCCCTTACCTGCTTTTTGGTAAACAACCTTATAAACTGCATAAACTAATAATATATTAGCTAAAATTGAAACAATTATTCCAAATGCTAAGAAAGCAATAGTACTTGAATTAAAAAAAAATGCAATAAGTATAAGTATAATTGCTATTATCAAATTTATTTTGATTATTTTTTTAATTTCAAATTCCATATTACTATCTCCTTTAACTATATACATAAATGATAACACTTTAGAATATTTAAGTCAATAATTTATTATAAATATATAAATTTTTATTTCAAATTTTTTCATTTTTTTCAAAATTTTTCAAAAATAAAAAAGTTAAATTTCTTCTCTATTTATCTATATTATTATCACTTAATATATGTGTTATATGACATAGGTTCTTTTAATAATATTAAGTCTTTCAATTTCATTGCATATGGATTTACATCATCAATTTCTACAGAAATCACACTAAATTTTTGTGATAATTTAAATAAAGCTGTTTTTAAAAATGAAATATAGTTTTTTCCTATTCCACCAACATATGTAATTATAGCTTCATCTTCTTCAATTTCTACCAACAAATAGTATCTTTCATTATTACTATAATAAACCATAGAAATGTCATAATCTACATTTTTAAATAGTATATCAATAGATTCATTAAAATCAAATTTTTTATTAAATGGATTAATATCTTCATGTATTTTTATATACTGTTCTAATACTAATAATTTAAATTCATTTATTTCTACTTTATTTAACGAGACTATTTCTAAAAAATTCCCTGCTATAATATCTGTATTACTAAATTCATATTCCCAACATCTTCTTTTTAACTTAAATCCCTGTTTATATAGAAATTTTATTGATGCAACATCATTTTCCATACAATTATATTGAAGTTGTTTTTTAGTGTGTTTTTTAATATATTCAAATAACTCAGTACCTATTCCTTTATTCCTATGATTTTCTCTCACTGATATTTTAATATAGTCATTATATGGATGATAAATATTTAAACCTAAAACTCCTATGGCAATTAAATTTTCAGATTTATCAAACCATACAAAACACTTTTTTATAGAATAAGGAAAATATCCTAATAATTCTTTATGTCTAAAATCAAAAGAATTTAAATTTAATTCAACCAACATGTATACTCCATAAATTTTATAATTTAATTTATTTTAACAATATTAAAGTATAAAATCAAGATCAAAGAATAGACTCTCTTAATACTTTTCACACTCTTTTCAAAGTATATTACCTTTACACAAATTGATAAATATTATATAATATTTTTAAATTGAAAGGAGCATTTATGATACATTTTCTATACGGCTTAAGTTCAATATCTATAAAGAAAAATGAACTAATAAATAGTACCGATAAAGAAGAAATAATATATTTTTCAGAAGAAAATATAGACCTATTTTGGAATGAGTTAAATTCTGGATCTCTTTTTTCAACTCCTACTTTATTAGTTCTTAAAAATGCAAACAAGGTAAAAAATACAAATGAATTTATTTCAAAATTAAATGAATTTGCATTTTCAGATAAGGATATAATAATAGATTTTGAAGCAAATAAAGAAAATAAGAAAATAAAAGAATTAGCTAATAACTTTAAGTTTTACGAAATTTTAAATGAAAAAGAAAATAGAAAAAACTATATAGAATATATAACAAGAAAATTAAATTGCAATAATGATGATGCAAGTTTTTTATTAGATGTCATAGGAGATAATTTTGAAAGTTTAAAAAATGAAACTGATAAAATAAATGTATTTTTAAATGGAGAAGAATATAGTTTTAAAAAAGTAGAAGATATAATTTCTAAAAATTCTAACTTTGTAATCTTCAATCTAACAGATGATATTTTAAGCAAAAGAAATATAAGTTTTCCAATAAAAGAACATCTGGGTGTTTTAGCAACATTATGTAATGATTTTGAAATACTTTATAAACTTAAATTATTTCCTAATCTTTCAAATAACTATAACACATTTAAAAATCAGATAAGTAAAATTGAATTACTTAAAAATTACTCACCTTACTATATTTTTAAGAAACTTCCTTATCTTAAAAATTTTAGTAAAGAGGATATATTAAAAATATTAGATAGAGCCTTTGACGTTGAAAACAATATTAAAAGTGGTATATCTCCACTTGAAGATACTATAGAAACTTTCATACTAGAAATCATTAATAGATAGGAGAAAATATATGGAAAAATTATTGAGAATTTCTAATCTAAATAAATCTTTTAAAGGAAGCAAAATAATTAAAGAATTAAATTTAGAAATAGAAAAAGGTAAAATAATAGGATTATTAGGTCCAAATGGTAGTGGAAAAACAACACTTTTAAAGATGCTGGCCGCTATTTCACAACCTAATTCTGGTGAAATTCTAATAAATGGATTAAAACCAGGAATAGAGACAAAAAAAATAGTAAGTTATCTTCCAGATTCAGAATTTATAGATTCTACTAAAACTATAAGGGAATACATAAATATATATTCAGAATTTTTTGAAGATTTTGATAAGGATAAAATGTACTTTCTTTTAAAAGAACTTGAATTATCAGATATACAAGAAATTGCAACACTTTCTAAAGGAATGAAAGAAAAATTCTACATCTCTCTACTTCTTTCAAGAAATGCAAAATTATTCATACTTGATGAACCTTTAGCTGCAGTTGATATTATTACTCGTGATTTTATTATAGATCTTATTAAAAAAATTAAAAGTCCAGAATCAAGTATAATAATAACTACTCACTTAATAGATGATATAGATAATTTATTTGATGAATTTTGTTTCCTAAGAGATGGTAAAGTAGATAAAATATATGATGCTGAAGAATTCAAAAAAGAAAATCCTAATTTATCTGTTTCAGATTTATATAAACAAATATTTTCAGAAAGTAAGGTGAATTAATATGTTTAAATATTTAAAACTAGAACTTAAAAATGGTTCTAAATTTATATTGCTATATGCCTTAATAAGGATATTTGGTCAGATACTAACAAATATGTTAAATAATTATGAAAATTTAGATATACGAATCATATCTATACTTGGAGTTCTTGCAGGAGCTTGTGGATTATCTGTTATAGTATTTAATTTTTATTCGGTATCATCTTTTAATAGATTATTAAAAAGTAAAAAATCATATTTTGATTTTTCTATACCTATTTCAGGTCAGGTTATAATATGGGCTAAATTTATAGTTCCGGTTGTATCTACAATAATAGTAGAAAATATTGCTGCTTTAATATCTACTATGTTTGAATTTAGAATAGATGTATTAGCTCTAACACTATTTTATACTATGACTATGGCATTATTATTTTTCTCTATAATACTAGCACACAAAATAGCTCCTAGATTTAAAGGATTATGGTTTTTAGTATATAGTATTCTATCAGTTATATTACTCATATTTGGAATACTTACAACTATTTTTTTACTTGATGAATTTATTTTAAATATATATTATGTATCATATTTTGTTTCTATTTTAGAAGCTATAATGACAATTATATGTATGTATATTTCTGGAAATATGTTAAACAAAATAGAATTAAACTAAACAAAAAATACAGCTTTCACTGTATTTTTTTATTATCCTAATCTTTGTCTTGCATCTGATGCTCTCTTAAGTGCTTCCCCTATATAGTTAATACATAACATTAATACTAGTATTAAGAATGATGCTGGCATCCATACCCACCATCTATCTGCAAGTACATCTGGTGCAGTTGCATAACTTATTAAAGTTCCAAGTGATGGTGTTGAAGGCGGAAGTCCGTATCCTAAGAACGTTAATCCAGTTTCTATACCTAAGTTTCCTGCAAAACTTAAAGTCATATCAACTATTATTATTGAAGATATGTTAGGAAGTAATTCTCTAAATATTATTTTAAAATCACTTGTCCCCATAGTCTTCGATGCGCTTATATAATCACGTCTAACTTCTGATAAAACTTTTCCACGAATTAATCTTGCTGTTCCTATCCAATAAAATATTGATAACATTAATATAAATGTTACAACATTATACTTAGGAACTATAGTTGCAAAAACTATAATTAATAATGTAGTTGGTAATACACTTATGAAATCTATAATTCTCATAGATATATCTTCTATCCATCCACCGTAATAAGATATTACTATACCTACTACTATACCTACTACTTCAGTAATAATAGTAACACAAACACCTATCATAATAGAGTTTCTTGCTCCTATTACTAATTGTCCTAATATACTACGTCCTCCATAATCAGCTCCAAGCCAATATCCTTCAAGAGGTGCTGCATATTTATCAAGCAATCTAACTTTCATAACCTCATTAACATCTAAAAAGAATGTTGCAGAAATAAATATTATTACTACAAGACTTACTAGTAAAGTGAAAGAAAAGAGTGCTATTTTATCTTTTTTAAATTCTCTTTTTATAATATTAAATGCTGATGGTACTTCATGTACATTTAATTCTTCTTTTTTAGTTTCCATTTCTTTCCTCCTTTACTCTATTCTTATTCTTGGATCTACTATAGTTAATATAATATCTGATAATAATGAACCAAGTAATGTCATAAATCCATAGAATAATATTAATGTAGTTATAATTGAATAATCTCTTGTTCCTATTGAAGACATAAATAATTGTCCCATTCCTGGATAATTAAATATTGTTTCAATAAATATAGATCCACTAAATAAACCTGTTATAGTATATCCTAAGAAAGCTGCTATAGGTAAAACAGAATTTCTAAATATATGTCTTGAATAAACTACTGATTCAGGTACACCTTTAGCTTTTGCAGTTTTAACATAATCTAAAGATTTTGAATCTATAATTTCACTTCTTAAGTATCTAATAACTCCTGTTGTTGCAAGTAATGCATAAGTTATTGAAGGTAATAATAAGTGATAAAATTTATTAATAGCGTAAGAAATTGTTCCAGGCACATACCCTATATCAACAGATCCTCCTGTTGGGAATAATCTTAATTTATATCCAAATAAATAAACCATTAAAAGTGATAAAATAAATGATGGCATTGCATAACTTATAAAGTTATATACAGTAACTATTTTATCAATTCTTGAACCGTTATATCTACCAGTTATAACCCCTAAAGGTAATGCAATTGAATACATTAAAGTAACTGAACATAATGATAAGAAGAATGTATTATATATTCTTTCTCCTATTATTGTAGTTACTGGTAATTTAAATGCATAACTCATTCCAAAATCCCCGTGGAAAGCTCTTGTTATCCAACGGAAATATTGAACATACATAGGATCATAAAATCCTGCTTGTTGTCTTAATCTTTCTATAGCTTCAGGCGGTGTTGTTGGACTTATTAAACCTGTAAAAGGATCTCCAGGCATTAATTTAGCTACAACGAATACTATAACACTTAATATAGCTAATTGAGGTATCATTAATATAGTTCTTCTTAAAACCGTTTTCCACATAATTATTTACCTCCCTTTCCTAAAGCTACAAAATGTTCTTCTTTACCTTCTATTTTTTCAAGATCAAAAACTCTTCCGTCTTTATCAAAGTAATTTTTAAAAGTACTATTATACTCATTTTCTATAATCAATCTATTTTTACGTTTATTTTCTCTTTCTAAAGGATTAACATCAGGTATAGCTGCTATTAATCTCTTAGTGTATATATGTTTAGGATCTGTATAAATATTATTTCTATTTCCAGTTTCAACGAATCTTCCTTTATACATTATTGATATGTGATCACACATATGTTTTACTACTCCTAGATCGTGTGAAATGAAAATATAACTTAACCCTAATTGTTTTTGTATTTTTTTCATATAATTTAAAACTTGTGCTTGTACTGATAAATCTAGTGCTGAAACTGGTTCATCAGCTATTATAAGTTTTGGATTAGTTGCTATTGCTCTTGCAACACCTAATCTTTGTCTTTGTCCTCCACTAAATTCATGTGGATATTTAACTATATTATCTTCAGTCATCCCTACTATTTCTAATAATTCTACAACCCTTCTTCTTTCTTCTTCTGGTGTAAAATTCTCGAAATTTTTAAGTGGTTCAGACAAGATATCTAAAACTCTTTTTTTAGGATTTAAAGATGACATTGAATCTTGGAATATCATTTGTATATTTTTTCTATACATTGATTTTCTAGGTATTCTATTTAAATTAACTTTTTCTCCTTCAAATATCAAGTTACCTTCTGTTATCTTTTCAAGACCTATTATAGCCTTACCTATAGTAGATTTTCCACTTCCTGATTCTCCTACAAGTCCATAAGTTTTTCCTTTTTCAATTTCCATACTAACACCATCAACGGCTTTAACATAGTCTTGAATAGTATTGAAAAACCCTCCTCTTATTGGATAGTGAACTTTTAAATTCGTAAGTGTTATTAATTTATCGCTCATTATTTCTCACCTTCTTCATCAGCAAAGTAGAATTTTTCATGACATGTACATCTTACAAAGTGTCCTGGTTCTACTTCATGTAATTCTGGATGTTCTTCATGTACTGATTCACTTATCCATGGTATTCTACTTCTAAATCTACACCCTTGTCTTGGAAGATTTATTAATGATGGAACAGTTCCTTCTATAACATGTAATTCTTCTTCTCCATTATTATCCATATGAGGTATTGAACTTAATAAAGATTTAGTATATGGATGTTTAGGATTATTAAACAAATCATAAACAGTTGCTACTTCAACTATTTCTCCAGCATACATAACAGCTACTCTATCTGCCATTTCTGCTACAACACCTAGATCATGTGTTATTAATATGATTCCAGCTCCTATTTCATTTTGTAATTCACGAAGTAAATCAAGAATTTGTGCTTGAATAGTAACATCTAATGCTGTTGTTGGTTCATCTGCTATTAATATATCTGGTCTACATGATAAAGCTATTGCAATTATTATTCTTTGACGCATACCACCTGATAACTGATGTGGGAATTGTTTCATTACTCTTTCAGGATCCATTATCCCTACTTTTTCTATTAATTCTTTTACCCTTTCTCTTCTTTGAGTTGGATCTAAATCAGTGTGATATCTTAACCCCTCTTCTATTTGATCCCCTATTCTCATCAAAGGATTTAATGCAGATAACGGATCTTGGAATATCATTCCAATTTTAGCTCCTCTTATTTCATTAAATTGTGCTTCATCAAATTCAACTAAATTTTTACCTTCAAATAAAATTTCACCTTCTACTTGAGTAAATATTGGATTATGTAACCCCATTATTGAAGTTGCAAGTGTACTTTTACCACATCCTGATTCTCCAACAATAGCTAATACTTCATTTCTCTTTAAATCTATACTTACATTATCAACAGCTCTATAGTATTCATCTTTTATACGAAAACTCGTTACTAGATTTTTAATTTCAAGTAATCTATCATTATTCATTAATTACTCCTTTCCTGCTTTCATCATTCATATGTATTTTATGTTTATATTCTTAGTAATCATAATACAATCTAACCCATATTATATACTATATAAATTATTATTGTCAAGAAAAAGCACTTGATTTATACAATCTCACACTAATATCTATCAACAAAAAATAGAAACGGTTTTATCCGTTCCCTTGTATCATTTTACCATAATAATATGGAACTCTTTTAAATACATTATACCTCTATATAGAAAATATTTCAAATATATATTATTTATGGTAATCATTAATTTTATATATACTTAAAACTATAAAAATATTTTTAAAATAAAAGAGGCTGTTGCAAT
>NZ_LOHY01000148.1 GCF_001559795.1 Pseudostreptobacillus hongkongensis
AATTGCAACAGCCTCTTTTAATTATACATTAACAAAGAAATTCATAAATTCTATCTTTACTATAAATTCATATATATAATCTGATGATTTAACTTCAACTTCTTTACCAGAAATATTTTTAGTCAATTTAAAATTGTTTTTTTCTATTATCATATCTAGTTTATTAATCAATTCTTCTTTTGTTCTTGGTTTTTCTAGTATTTTCATCAATTCTAAATCTAAAAAATTAAATATATCTATGTTATCATTATAGTAGTTAGACATTGTTATATATTTTATATTTTTTAAACACACATCTATATAATTTGTATAAACCTTTGGAATATACACTTTATTTTCTTTATATACTATTCTTTCAACATCATTTAAACTAAACAACACATTATTATATACCATTAAGTCTAAAAGTATACCTCTCATTTCAGTCTTATCATCATTTTTACTTACCAAATCAGATATACTAAACACAGGTTTACTGTTAATAACTTCCTCAAATTTATTTTTTAATTTTGAATCATTTATAGCATCTAAATTTAGTTTATAGAAATATAGTTTATCTATAATACTTGAAGGAATTTGTTCTGTAAAATTAATCAACCCTCTTTTATCTTTCTTACATATTAAAGATTTTCTAAACTGTGTATCTAAAACAAAATCTAAACATTGCTCTTTAATAATATTATCATCTAATGAAAGAGCTTTAATATTTTCTATAACTTCTGATCTATGTGAACTTAAAAATGATAATCTTAAGTTAATATCACTAATATATGTAAGATTATGTTTATCTAACATATCAGCAAATTCATGTAAATAAAATGGATCATTTACTTCTTCTAAATATTCATGAGCCAGATAATAATTATCTTTTTCTAAAGCATAGTTTAGTTTTTCTAAGAATTTATGCTGATCAACTTCTGTATATTGTTTTATTTGATTTGCAATTATATTAATAATATATTTAGATCTTTCAACTTTTTCATCTAAAGGTGTTGTATCATAATACTTATTAGCATATAGCATTATATCTCTAATTTTTTGTAATTCTTTCCACCCAGGATATGTATTATATGATACATAAGCTATTCCATTTTCACTTAAATTATTATCTAATATAGATAGAATTTTTTCTTTAACCATGTCTGGAACCCATGAGAATACACCATGGCATATTATATAATCAAACTTACCAAATTCTTCATCTATATCCATAATATTCTTCTTCATTAATTTAATATTCTTAAGACCTATGCTTTCTATTATTTCATTTCCCTTTTTAATTTGTTCTTCTGATAAGTCTATTCCTATATATTCATTATCTGGATTATATAAAGCTTGAGATAATATATTTCCTCCAAACGATGATCCTAATTCCAATACTCTACATTTTTTAGAATTAACAGGAGTAAGTCCATATAAAAATGAAAGTGCCTCTATATTAAATGGAGTAGTAAATGGAAAAGATTTTGATTTATATACTAATTCATCATATGAATTTTTAGACATATTTTCACCCTTTCGTTTATAAAATAAAAAGCATAGTAAACTATGCTTTATATATTAATTT
The DNA here is from genome assembly GCF_001559795.1 of Pseudostreptobacillus hongkongensis. Lineage (NCBI taxonomy): Bacteria > Fusobacteriati > Fusobacteriota > Fusobacteriia > Fusobacteriales > Leptotrichiaceae > Pseudostreptobacillus > Pseudostreptobacillus hongkongensis. Next base: position 1,568 of record NZ_LOHY01000148.1, read on the forward strand.
ATTTAGCTACAAATGAAGATGCTAATAAAGGATCTATTTTAATTCCAGGTCCCATAGTTAATGAGATTGCAACTGTTCTTAAGTATTGTCCTTTAGATGTAGCTGGTTTTAATTTAATAATTTGATCTAAAGCAACTTTGAAGTTTTCAACTATTTGTTCTTCAGAGAAGTTTACTTTACCTATTGGTAAGTGAATTGATCCTAATTTATCAACTTTAAATGCTACTTTTCCTTTTTTGAATTCTTCTACAGTTTTAGCTACATCAGTAGTAACTGTTCCAGATTTAGGATTTGGCATTAACCCTTTTGTTCCTAAGATTTTACCTAATTTACCAAGTTTAGGCATCATATCAGGAGTTGCTATTACTAAATCAAAGTCCATCCATCCTGCTTGAATTTTTGTAATATATTCATCATCACCTGCAAAATCTGCTCCTGCAGCTAATGCTTTATCTATATTTTCTCCTGAAGTTATAGCAAGTATTCTAACTGTTTTACCTGTACCATTTGGTAAAGTTACAGTTCCTCTTACTTGTTGATCAGCATGTCTAGGATCTACTCCTAATCTAATAGCTAATTCTACTGTTTCTACGAATTTAGCACTCTTAGTTTCGAATACTAATTTTAAAGCTTCTTCAGGTGTGTATATTTTTAATTTATCTACTTTTTGAGAAATTTCATTATATCTTTTCCCTTTTTTTGACATTTATAATCCTCCTTTGTGGTAACTGAATTTTTAAATCTCCCACTTAAATATTAATCGTTAACTTTAATTCCCATACTTCTTGCAGTTCCTGCAATTATATTCATAGCAGCTTCAACTGATGATGCATTTAAATCTGGCATCTTAGTTTCAGCAATTTCTTTTAATTGAGCTTTAGTAATACTTCCAGCAACTTCTTTTAATGAGTTTTGAGCTCCTCTTTCAACTTTAGCTGCTTTCTTTAATAAATCTGATGCAGGTGGTGTTTTTAATACAAAACTAAAACTTCTATCTGCATAAATTGAAATTTCAACTGGTATAATAAATCCTGCTTTATCTTGTGTTTGAGCATTGAATTGTTTACAGAATTCAGGAATATTTATACCTTGTGGTCCTAAAGCTGACCCTACTGGTGGTGCTGGGTTAGCTTTACCAGCTCCTAATTGTAATTTAACTTTAGCCACTATTTCTTTATTATTTTTAGCCATTTCTATTATCCTCCTTTGTGGTAACTGAATTTTTAAATCTCCCACTTTTATTACAATATTAAAATTTAAAATTTACTAACTTCATCTAACTCAAGAGTTAAAACTGTAGGTCTACTTCCAATTAAAGCAACAATTTTTACTTTTTTAGCAATTAAATCTATAGAATCTACTGTACCTTCTATACCATCATTAGTTCTTACATAATCACCAACTTGGTAATCTAATTGTTCTTCAAATTCATCGTTACTCATCTTAGAAAATACATCTTCAACTTCAGCTTCTGACATAGGTAAAGGATCAGATCCAACACCTACAAACCCAGTAACTCCATTAGTATTACGAATAATATACCAAGCCTTACTATCAACTTTATAGTTAACACTATCTTCATATTGTTCTCTAGTTGTTCTCATTTCAACCATTACATAACTTGGAAATATTTTTCTATAAACAGGAACTAACTTCCCTTTTTTCTCTTCCATAACTTTTTCTTCAGGAACTAAAATTCTAAATACTTTATCAGTCAAACCTTCAGAAAAAATTCTTTTTTCTAAATCCGTTTTAACCTTTTTTTCATATCCTGAATATGTATGAATTATATACCATTTATTTACAAATTCCATATCTTACCCCTGTCTTATAACTGTTTTAATGAAGCTTGAAAATCTATCCATTAGAGTTGTAAAGCTTACATCAAATATTAAAACCATTAAAGAAATGAATATAGTAATTAATAGTACCACTATAGTAACTTGTACTACTTCTGGCAAACTTGCCCATGTAACTTGTTTGTACTCAGATACTACTTGACTAAACAAATTCATTTTTTCTTTTTTCATAAATTTTCTCCATATTCTATAAAAAAATGGCAGGCCAGATAGGACTCGAACCTACAACATTCGGTTTTGGAGACCGACGCTCTACCATTGAACTACTGGCCTATTTTATTACTTAACTTCTCTGTAAAGAGAATATCTTTTTAACACTGGATTGTATTTTCTTAACTCTAATCTTTCAGGATGAGTTTTTTTGTTTTTAGTTGTAACATAGTGTCTCAACTTTGTCTCAGTGCATTCTAAAATTACTTGAACTCTCATTTTTATTCCTCCCAATATTTAAATTTGTATTGGTAATACAGATATTGATTGCATAAATCAACTCATTAATATTACCATAATTACGCTTTTTTGTCAACTTTTTTTATTAAATATATTTTTAATTTATATTTTTTCTACAAGTTATCATTTTTATTATTGAAAACTAAATATTTTATTTGTTTTTTAAAGTTTTTTATGGTATAATTTTAATAGATTGATAGTGGAGGGATTTGATTTATGAAAATACTTTATTATAGTTGGGACATAAAAAAAGATTATGATTACCCAGATAAATTAAGAAAAGACCATTTAAATATTGAAGTAACTAGTGATGAAAGTGTAGTTTTAGATAAAATTGAAAATAATTTAGTAGATATTTTAATTTTTGACACTACAAATATTATGAATTATAAAAAACTATTTCAATATTTTAACGAACCAAATAGTAAATTATTGACTATTGCTATAACAAGACCTGAAAATACATTTATTATTGAAGAGGCACTAGAAATTGGTTTAAACGATTATATTTATTGTACATTGACTCCTAAACAGTTTTCAGCAAAACTACGTGCATTTCTTTTCCTAGTAACAAAAGAAAAGAAAGTTGATGAAAACGGTATTCTTACAGTAAAAGATCTAGAATTAAATCCTCTTACAAGAGAAGCTAAGCGTGATGGAAAAGAAGTATCTTTAACTAATAAAGAATATAAATTACTAGAACTATTACTATTAAATAAAAATAAGATAGTTACAAGAGAAACTATACTTGAAACTGTATGGGGTAAAGATTATTCTAGCAACAAGAATATAGGGGATGTTTATGTAACATTCTTAAGAAGAAAAATCGAATATGGATTCCCAACAAAAATAATTAAAACTATTAGAAATGTTGGTTATATAGTTAAGGATTAATTAATAAATGAAAAAAGTGATTTCTTTTATAATTATATTATCAATACTTATACTATCAAACTTTTATATTCTTAATTATAGATCTAATAATAATGCAAATAAAAATACAGAAATTAAAATAAATAAGAATATTTTTAAAAACAGATTATTAGATGATGTAATAGACGAGTTTAATCTTAAGTTTAATAGTTCTAAATTTGTGATTTCAAACTTTAGTAGCAATGAAATTGAATCTAATATTTACTTTTATTCTCAAATAAAAGGTTATGAAGAAGCATACTTATTAATTGAATATAAAGATTTTGATGTAACTAGAATTTCTTTTCATTTTACTAATGCTCGTAGTGAATATTTTAATGATATTTCAAATATTATGACATTATTAGTTAAAATATCTGATCTAGACATTAAAACTAAAGAAGCTCAACAAATCATAATTAATATGTTTTCTAAATTCCAAAAAGGAAGAGATAATGTAACATTAATTTATGATAACAATCTAGTTTATAGTATAAATATTACAGATAATAATAATATTGAATTTAATATAAAATAGTGCACTATGTGCACTATTCTTTTATTTCAATTATTTTAATATATTTTTCTATATCTTCTTTTTTAACTGATTCAGGTGGCATAGATATAACATCCACATTAAAAACTCTATTAAAATATTTAATTAATATTTTATCACCTATTTTAACTGTATATAAAGCTTTTTTTACATCTCCATTTACTTCTACCCTACCCAAATCACATAACTCATTAGCTATAGTTCTTCTTTTTACAACTCTAGTTACTTTCAAAAATTTATCTAATCTCATTTTTTACCTCTTTCTATATTATTCATTACTCTTGCAGTTGCAAGTAAGAAAGAATTAACATTAGTTAGTTTAATATTTTCATATGCTTTAGCTAAAAATTCTTTAGGAGTATAATTATATCCTTTTTCTCTTAATTTCAATATACTTTCAGCTGTTTTTTGTTTAATTTGACTTCTACTTTCTACTACTTTTTCAGCTATAAAGTCTATTATTTTTTCATCAGTTACTTCAAATTTAACTGTATTTACATTATTGTTATTATTAGCAGTACTCTTATTTTCAACTACAACTTCTTCTACTTTTTTAATAACTTCTTTAGGTTTTTCTACCTCTTTTTTATTTTCTGTATTTTTTACTACAGTTGTAGATTTTACTTCTTTTGCTTCATTAGTTTTCTTAACATCATTTTTTACTGTAGATTCTTCTTTTTTAACTGCAATCTTTTCTTCTGCAACTTTAATAGTCTTATTTTCTTTTACTGGTTCTTTTTTTACTTCTACAGTTTTTTTAGTTTCCTCTGTTTTTTTAGTCTCAACTTTATTATCTTTTATTTCTTTATACTTAACATCATCTTTAAAAGAAACTATATTTTTATCATTCAAATATTGATTAAATTTTTCTATACTACTACATGAACTAACTAAAATCATGCTAATTGTTATATATAATAATTTTTTCATAAAATCACCACACCTCTCTTCCTATATAATAACATATTTAAAAAAAATTTTTAATATAACTATAAAAATTCTAAGTTTAATATTAAATATATTTTTTTATAACCCAGATATTTTTACCCTTTTTTGTCTTTCCACTTTCAAAATCAATTAAAAATTTCCCATATTTTCTTATAGTTATTATAGTTCCTAAATCTATTTTTTTATCTTTTTGTTTACATATTTCATAATCTATTTGTACTAATCCACTTTCTATATATTCTACTGCCTTATTTCTTGATAAATTTGTTATTTCTGAAATAAAAGTATCTAATCTATTTGAACTAACATTAATCTTAATTTCCTCAAATTTATAACTAAAATCTTCTTTTTTAGAATATCTAACTACACATTTATTTTTACCTACAAGTTCTAGATGATCTTTAATATATTCACCAACTTTTGAATTAGAATAAATATACGCTTTATTATCTTCAACAAATATATCTCCTAATAATTCTCTCTTAATATTTAAAGACATTATTGAGCCTAAAAAATCTTTATGTTCATATTGTTTGAATTTATTATTAACTTCTATTTCCAAAATAACATAATCAAACTGATAATTTAAATTTTTAGGATAAAAAGCTATCTGCTTTCTATCTACGCCCACCATATCTACCATTATATTATCATATGATTTATTTATTTTTTTCCATATATTAGGAGTTACAAAGAAATCAGTGTTTACAGCAATTTCATTTTCTATTGCTAATTCAATAACATTATATACTTTAAGTGCTGTTTCTTTATCACTAAATTGTTTCAAAAATTCATCCCTATTAATTCCCATTTCATCACCCATATTAATTATATTATAAACAAGCTATTTTTACAATAATAGATAGTAATAGTTTAATATATAAAAAGAGATTACTCTATAAAAATAAAGTAATCTCAAATAAATATTTCTTAATTATTTAGTTAATTTTAATTTCCAATCTGTAGCTGTTTGTCCTAAAACTTTACCAAGTGATGTAATTTTTTCAGTTCCTTCAGTTTCAAGCCATTTTATAGCTTCTTCTTTACCTTTACTACTATATGGTTCTATAGCATCTGCCCAAGTTGCTCTTCCACATAATACTCCATTAAAGTTAGATCCTGCTTCGTGAGCTAATTCTAATGATTTTTTGAATAAATCCATACTTACTCCACCTGATAAGAATATGAATGGTAAATCTGTAGCTTCTGCTTGTTGTTTATAGAACGCTTTAGCTTCTTCTCTTGTGTAAACCCATTCTTCACCATATCCTTCAACATAATTCATATCTACTGGAATTTCCATTTTAAGAACTGTAACATTGTATCTTTCTTTAGAAAATTCTTTCATCATTTCTATTACTTTATGTGGTCTAACCTTTGCATATTCTTTTCCAGTTTTACCTGCTTCATCATAAGATACTAATTCTAAATAAAATGGTAAATCTTCCCCTAAACATTCACTACCTAATCTTTCAACAAATATATGTTTAGCTTCATTTATCTCTTTATCATCATCAATATCATAATATAATAAGAATTTAATAGCATCTGCTCCTTGTTCTTTTAATCTTCTTACAGACCATTCATCTAAGATATCTGGTAATCTTCCTTTTTTAGTTGCATCATAACCAGTTTTTTCATATGCTAATAATAGCCCTGCTTCTTTATCTCTAACTTTTGATGCAGGTAAACCATATTCAGGATCAAGTAAAATTGAACTTGCATATTTAGTTAATTCTGAAGATACTAAACATTTAAATTCTTCAATTTTTTCTGTAGTTGATTCAGTGTATTTACCTATCATCTTCTTTATAGATCCTCTTTGGTCTATAGCTAAAGCTCCTATTACACCCTCTCTATCTGATAATCTCTCCATAGCCTCATAAACATTTTTTGAAACTTTTCTCATAATTTGTCCTCCATCTATTTTTTGCTGGTACTTAACACATTCATAGTATACCTCAATATGTGTAAAAGGTCAATATATTATTCATATTGTTTGTGATAATATAAGAATGTAGA
>NZ_LOHY01000149.1 GCF_001559795.1 Pseudostreptobacillus hongkongensis
GTGAATTGCAACAGCCTCTACATGATATATCATCATCGTCCCATAGATATCCTACTACCACATTTTTACCTTTAAACTCATTTATATTTTTTATTTCCATTAATTAAAGCACCTAACTTTCATATAAAGAAGCCTTTTTATTTAAATTTAACATATTTAGATGTATAATTTTCCCCATCCGAATACATTCTTTCTTCTTTATCACCATTTATATAGTATACTGTTGAAGAATTTGATAAGTTCCCTTCTTTTCTAACCCTTACTTCTATTTCTCCTGTTTCATAAAATTTTACCCAATCTCCATTTTTTACAGGATTAGCTAATGTATAGTCTTTTGTTATTTCAAACTCATAATATCTTTTAATTCCATCTTCATAATAGCTTAAATTCATTATATTTTCTTTAATGTTTTCTATTTTTCTCATTCCAAATCTTTTACCATTAACATACAAACTCTTATCTACTATATTTCCATTTTCTTTTATTGTAGTACTAGCTCCTGATTTAAGTCCTTTATACATTCCATATTCTTCTTTTGAACCATATCCCAAAATATCTATTTTAGTTTGATCTATTTTTACTTCATGTCCTTCTCCATCATAATAACCAAAACTTTCTTTTTCAATTTCATAGAAAGGTATTTTTATTTTTTTATTTCCTATAAATATGCCAATTCTTAATTTAGATGGATTGCAAAATATTGATACACTAATTTCATTATTTTTATAAATTTTAAAGGAAAAATGATCAAAATATTTATCAAAATCTAAAGTGAATTTTTTTTCGCCATTAACATATAATCCTCTCATAAAATTTTCACTAAATTCTTCATATTCATTATATACCCCATCTATTTTACCATTTATATATATAGCTCTAACCTCATTATTCCAACTTGGAGAGTCGCTATCATGTATTCTTAACCTACCTACACCGTGTTTGACACCATTTAGTAATTTACTTTTTTCAACAATAACTCTTGAAAGAAATATTTCACCATCATCTTCATCAATGCCATAAGCATAATATATTTTTTTTAAATCATTTCTATTAAAAATAGCATCTATTAACTTAAATTCAAGTTTTTCTAAAAATGATACTTCATTTAATAATTTCACTATTTTTCACCTTTTTTATAAATTTTATTTTTCTTACTTTATATTTATTTTTTAAATCTTTTGAATATTGAATAGTTGGAATTTCATTACCTTTACTATCTACATTACTATAAGTCCATCTGAAAGATATTCCTGAATATTCATCGGATTTATTAAATACGTATACCCCATTTTTAAATTCCATATCTCCAAAATGCTTTTTTAAAAATCTTTCTAACTGTTCTTTACTTTCATATTCAACTTGTGATAAACTTATAACCTTATTACCTTTATTTGCATCTTCTATTACTTCAACAACATTATTATATTTAGGAAGATTTTTACCAACAGAAGAAACTTTATTCCCTTTAGAATAAACTTTTTTATTTTGTAAATTAGAATTTGAAATATTTTTACCTTTATCTAATTCCTTAATTCCTTTAGCTAAGATATTATTATTTTCTGTAGACCTTGATTTAAATCCATTTTTAATAATATTATTTATTTCAGGAACAGTGTTTTTAAAATAATTTATGGTCGATTTACTCAAATTAACCACATTACTAGTTAATATAACTAAATTATAAATCTGAACCCCCTTATTTATACGCAACATATAATCTATCACCAATAACTTTATGAAGTAGAGTTTTAGATTATTCGCCATTAGGTTTTTTAACTATTAATTTATTTATTTCATCCAAATCATGTATAACTCTTTGATTAAATTTATTTAAATTATATATTACCTTTTCATATATACTAGGATATTCCTTTCTTAGATCTGATATTTCAAATACAAGCATAGCCTTATAAATTGATGTTTGTCTATGCGTCCTAATATATGATGATTTATTTAAATTTAATTTCGGATAAATTTTTGGATCTATTTTTATATCAAATTCAGGATGTATATTTTCTTTATTAGTTATAGTTGAAACAGGCAATATTAAATAATCATTATTTATCGCTTCACTTATAACCAAAACAGGTCTTTGCTTATATGAATGTTTCTTAGTTTCGGAATTAAAATATGGAAAAAGTGCTGTATATATTTTACCCACCATAATAGTCCTCAAATTCATCAAAATACATATCCCAAAAAGAATCATAAGGTCTATAGTTTTCAACATCTTTATATATATCTATATATTTATAACCCTTATCATATTCATTCAATCCTTTTCTTGCATCTTTCCATGATTTTTGGTTATGAGTTAATAAACTTAATTCCCATGATCTTTTATCCAAATATTGATTCAAAATATTATCTACTATATATCTATCCATTACAGATATTTCTTTATCGCTATTTTTTAATTCTTTATTCCTATAAGCCTTTCTAACTTTAATGGAAATAGGTCCATATTTCCAGGCTTTAAATTTCCCATAAAACATAGGTAATCCAAAAATTGAAATATTTTCTCTTTGTATAAAATAGAGTAACTTTTGTAATTTCATTTCATCTATTTCTTTTACTTTACTACATATATATTTAGCTACATCTAATATATCTTGCATAACTACCACCCCTCAACTATATTATACTTATTTTTTAAATTTTTTCAACATTTTTTTAATTTTTGATTTTCTATAGAAAAAAAGAGTCTTTCGACTCTTTTAGAATGATACACCTACTTTACCTGTTACTATTCCTGGGTAACCTAAACCTACTTCAGCTGTTAATATTGCATATTTAGCTCCAGCAAATACTGTTATTGTAGGATTTACACTTAAAATTAATTTTTTGTCTTTTATTTCTCCTTCAATTGGTAACCCTGCTTGAACTCCACCATAAACTTGTACATCTCTATATACATCTTTACCTACAATTCCAGAAACAATAGGACCTAAATATCCACTTCTTAAACCATTTTTTAAGTTAAATCCTCCATTTAACCCTACTCCACCTTTAAAATACATATCTTGTGAAAAATAGTTGTCTTTAGTAAGCACATTAGCTTCTGCTCCTAAATTATATGATCCATTATAGTTATATGTAGCATTACCCAATACTTTAACATTATAATTTTCCATAGAAAAACCTATCATTCCTAATGAAACAGCAAATAGTACTAATAATTTTTTCATATTTGTCCTCCTATTTTATATATATATAGCTATTATACACGATTTTAATTAGTTTTCAAAATTTTTTTACTAATAATTAATTTAAGATATATGGTTAGCTTATTGTATTTATAAATATTATCTATCTCTTCATATTTTAAAACACTTTATTTAAATGTAATAATAAAAAGTGAACTTCATAATTTTAGTTCACTTAATATATATTATTCATATTCAATTTTAATATTTTTACCATAGAAAGCTATAGATAAGTATATGATATTATCTATATTTTTTAATTTTAAATCTTCGTCATATTTCTTCTCTTTTATCTGTTTTAGTCCTTCTAATGCTCCATTTTCTAGTTTAGATATACTATCTACACTCTTAAATTCTAATATTACTGATACATCAGTTTTATTTACCGCTTCTAATACAACATCATATCTTCCAAATCCAGATTCTTTATTTGATTTTACTATATATCTGTTATTTAAATATATCATTAACCCTAATACAAATGCGTGATAAAAATTTTCATTTTGTGTATCATAAAAACTAGTATTCTTTATTAATATTGATTGTAGCTTTTCTTCAAATTTTTTAATATTCTTATCTAATAAATAATTTACCAGGTGCCTTATATCTACTCCATCTCCATATACTTTTTTTATAAAACTTTCTCTAAAAAATTCTCTTACTTCTTCATTTGGTATTTTTAATTCATATACTCTTTTATCAATTTTTTTAGATACTGTTAAATATCCACTAAATAGCATTAACTCCCAAGCATCTTCTTTATTTAACAACATATTTAAATCAGATAGCAATAGTATACTTTTTTCTACACTTTCACCTTTAAATAATTTTTCTAATTCTTCAATCATTTCTTTATCTGATACTTTTAATGAATTTATTATTAAATTATTTCCTGATGTTCTTACCCAATATGGAACAAGTTCTCCTCTTTTTAAATAGTTTGTTATACTCCAAGGATTGTAGACTAAACTATCTCCTATCTTGTATCCATCATACATTTTTCTTACTTCATCTACTTTATGTGTATATCCATAATACTCCATAGATTTTATTACTTCATCTTCTGTAAATCCGAAACTATCTGAATAATCACTATCTAATATTGTATATACTGAAAGATTATTTAATTCTGAAAATATCCCTGAATTTACCGCCCTTATTATTCCTGTAATCATTCCAAATTTTAAATTTTTATTTCCCTTTAATGCTGCCCCATAAAATGTTGAAAAGAAACTTCTTGCTTCTTCATAATATTTATTAATGTGTGCATCTATTAAAGGTGTATCATACTCATCTATTAAAAGTATTACTTTTTTGTTATATTTCTCTTCTAGTAAATATATCATATATCTTAATGAATCTTTTAAATTTTCTACTGGTAACTTCTCTCTACGGATATTTTCAAATTTCTCTAATTCATAATCATCAAAATCATTAAACAATCCTTTGTACTCAGAATAAAGATTAGATATGATTTGTACTATACCTATCTTCATTTCTTCCCAACTACTACCCCTAACATCCTTAAAACTTAAAAATACAACAGGATACTGACCTTGTTCCTTCATATATTCAGTATTAGATATATACAGGTTATCAAATAGTTTTCTATTTTCCTCACCATTCTTAACATCAAAAAAATATTTAACCATTGACATAGTTAGTGTCTTCCCAAATCTTCTTGGACGAGTAAATAACTTAATTCCAGAATTGTCTTTCAATATATCTTCAATAAACTTACTCTTATCAAAGAAATAACAATTTTCATCTATTACATTTTTAAAATCATCTACTCCTATTGCAATTCCTTTTTTTCTCATAATTTTCCCCTTTCATTCCCCTATTTTAAGAATATTATACAACTTTAAAATTAAAAAATCAATTTAATATTATTTTAATTGTATATTAAAAAAACAAA
>NZ_LOHY01000150.1 GCF_001559795.1 Pseudostreptobacillus hongkongensis
TTTTCTATTTTTCTCATTCCAAATCTTTTACCATTAACATACAAACTCTTATCTACTATATTTCCATTTTCTTTTATTGTAGTACTAGCTCCTGATTTAAGTCCTTTATACATTCCATATTCTTCTTTTGAACCATATCCCAAAATATCTATTTTAGTTTGATCTATTTTTACTTCATGTCTTTGCCCATCATAATAATCAAAACTTTCTTTATAATCAAAACTTTCTTTTTCAATTTCATAGAAAGGTATTTTTATTTTTTTATTTCCTATAAATATGTTAATTATTAAATCAGATGGATTGCAAAATATTGATACACTAATTTCATTATTTTTATAAATTTTAAAGGAAAAATGATCAAAATATTTATCAAAATCTAAAGTGAATTTTTTTTCGCCATTAACATATAATCCTTTTTTAAAATTTTCACTAAATTCTTCATATTCATTATATACACCATCTATTTTACCATCTTTATATATAGCTCTAACTTCATTGTCCCACATCGGATCATCATAATCATACATTTTAAATTTACTAACCCCATGTTTAACTCCTTTTAAAATATAACTTTTTTCTACAGCAACCATCCAAATATATTTTGTATTATCCTCTTCATCTGTATCATAAACATAATATAATTTCTTGAAATAATTACTATTAAAAATAGCATCTATTAACTTATATTCAAGATTTTCTAAAACTAATGCCTCTTTTAATATTTCCATTACTCCTCACCTTTTTCTATAAATTTCATTTTTCTTACTTTATATTCATTTTTAAGCTCTTTTGAATACTGAAGACTTGGAATTTCTTTACCTTTACTATCCAAATTACTAGAAGTCCATCTAAATGACATTCCTGAATATTCATCAAATTCATTAAATACGTATCTTCCATCTTTTAATTCCATATTTCCAAAATGCTTTTTTAAAAATCTTTCTAACTGTTCTCTACTTTCATATTCAACTTGTAAAATATCATTTTTTCCTGATTTTTCAAAAACTTTCTTAAAATCTTTTTATTCTATTTTAACACCTTCAACTTGTGATAAACTTATAACCTTATTACCTTTATTTGCATCTTCTATTACTTCAGCAACATTATTATATTTAGGAAGATTTTTACCAACAAAAGAAACTTAATTCCCTTTAGCTAAGATATTATTATTTTCTGTATAACTTGATTTAATTCTATTTGTA
>NZ_LOHY01000151.1 GCF_001559795.1 Pseudostreptobacillus hongkongensis
TATCTTCTCTTCCATATTTTCCTTTTTCTTTTTTAATTATTGAATTACTTAATTTTAATCATTATTTCTAAACTCATCAAATTAGACACGTTTAAAGTTTAAACTTCAACATATAAATTAAATATAAAATTATTTTATTTTATCTGTAAAAATTATACCATATTTAATTTAAAAATTATAGATCTATAAAATCAAATTGGAGTGTAAAGTTTA
>NZ_LOHY01000152.1 GCF_001559795.1 Pseudostreptobacillus hongkongensis
GTTAGGTAAAAATCTTCTTATCAATCTATGTATATTTTCAATATTAGGTTTTTGAGTTGGCATTGCCTTATCACAATAAAATATTCTTGTTCTGTTAAAATCACTTTTAATACTTCTTTCCATTTTATCTCTTGATGAAAATTCATACCCTCTATCTGTTAAAATAACTTCAAACATTTTTCTAAACATTACAGTTCCAATAGCTCTTTCTATATTATCAAGTATTTTAACTATCTCTATTTGTGATTTCTTTTCTAATTTATATGCCATTAGAAATTGAATATCTGTAATAAATATTGTAAGTATATATCCATTAGTTCCTAAAGGACCACATATTAGATCCATTTCTACCACACTTATATCTTTATGATTTTCTCTATATTCTTCAAAATCTTTATATTCTCTATCACTTAAAAAACTCTTTCTAGGTAAGTATTCAAGTTCTATATCTTCTATCTTTTTCTTTATCTTTCTTCTTTTTCTTTTATTCATTTTTATCAATAGACCATTATTAATATATGAATATATTGTTTGTTTTAAATCTAATAATCTTTGAATTTCTTTTAGCATCATTATTTTGGATTCAGTTATTCTTGAAGTAGTTCTTCTATGTAAAGATTTCTTATGTGATATTATCGATTTATATACTATGTAATGCTTAGTGCAATTTTTACTAAAATATCTAGGACAACTATTACAAACATAAGGTGATCGTTTTAGTAAATCGCAATGTTTATTTTTAAGTATCTCTTCATCTGTTTTAATATTATTATATTCAAATATCTTAACATTTCTTTCAACCATTCTATTTCTTTTTATCTCTCTTGATATTGTTGATAGACTTCTATTTAATTCTTTTGCTATATCTTTTAAAGACCAACCATCTTTTAATCTTACTTCAATTAAATTTCTTTCTTCTTGATTTAACTTTTTCATTTAATTTCCTTTCAAGGGGTTGCAATTGATACTTTAAAAAAAGGTTGCGATTAGTCTTTAAAAATGAAAAAATGAAAGTTACTAAAACTCTCAT
>NZ_LOHY01000153.1 GCF_001559795.1 Pseudostreptobacillus hongkongensis
AAATATTTGTGAAGAACCATTTTTCTAAATTACTTAAAGATAATGGAATAATACATAGTATGTCAAGACCAGGGAAATGTCCTGATAATTCTCCTATTGAAAGTTTTTGGGGTATACTTAAGTCAGAGCTTGTATATAATGAGATTGTTAGATTTAACAAACTAAATAGAGAAGAGGCAATAGAAAGTATTGAAAAATATATAGAATATTACAATAATGAAAGAATTAGAATAAAAGAGATTGCTCTATAAAATTACAAGCAATCTCTATAAAAATTTTTTAAATTATTGTGTCCAGTTTTTTGGTATATGTTCT
>NZ_LOHY01000154.1:0-5510 GCF_001559795.1 Pseudostreptobacillus hongkongensis
TTTACCAACAAAAGAAACTTCATTCCCTTTAGAATAAACTTTTTTATTTTGTGAACTAGAATTTAAAGTATTATTTACTTTATTAGTTAATCCATTTCCTTTAGTTAAAATATTATTCTCTGAAGTATTTAATGTAAATTCATTTTTAGATAAACTACTATTTTTATCTCCTAAAAGTTTAATTTCTAATTCTACTTCTTTTTTCTTTAATAAATCTTCAGATAAATTATTTTTTGTATTTTTATTTTCATTACTTTTACTATTAGAAGATGTATTAGGTGCATTTTGTGCAAGACCAATAATACCAACAGCTCCTACATTTGCTGCATTAATAATTTTATCATAATTTTTACCTAATAATTTTTCCCCGTGATCTTGATAAGCTTTATTTTCTCCAACATAATTATAGTATGTTTTTTGAGCTGCATTCGAAGTTTTATTAACACCATCTAAAAATAATATAGATGATGAAAGATAGCCTAAACCTGTAATTCCTCCAGCAATAAATAATGACGGAGTTGATGCTATACCTAAACCTATCAACCCAATAGCTACACCCGTAGATGCAATAGGTGTTAAGCTAAAAGTTGTTGCCGAAAGAGTAAATGAAATCCCAGCATTTGCAAGATCTTCACCAGCCCCTTTATTAGCTGGATTTTGTTTAGATTGTTTATCTTTTTTCTCTATTTCTTTAGTAAATTTCTGACCTTTTTTAGACAAGTCTTTCTTATTACTCACACCAAGTATATCTTTTTCTACAATGTTACCAATCCTAAATGAGTTATTTTCTCTAAACCCTTCTCTTTCCTCATCACTTAGAACATATTCTTCTACATCAAGTGTTGTTTTTCTATTTACTATATCTGGTGCTGTTGAATGTACTGATAAGTCATCTTTTTCTTTATCTGGATAACTCCATCTATTTGATTCATATGACATTATACCATTTAAATTAGATATATCTTCTATATCTATTCTATCTACGTTAATATATAGGTTATTATCCTTATCTACTGCTGCATTAAATTCTTCATCTCTTACATATCTAATATTTTTAAATTCTTCTCCCCTTAAATTAGATATATTTTTAATATATTCTTCTATCTTTAATTTCTTTAATTCCCTATTTTCTTCTTTTTCTATATCTTCTTTTAAATATTGTAATCTTGTTTCTGTTTCTATATTATTGTAATGTAATTCATTCCTTATTTCTGTTCCTATATCTAAACCATATTTAATAGTCTTATCTATAACCTTAGCATATGCACTAGGTGTATTTATTACATTCTTAACATCATTTACTAAATTATCCCTGTTTTCCTTATGTATTAAATCTCCATTTAAATCATAATCTTCATTATCTATCTTTAATGATGTATTAGTTAACTCTCCTTTTAGTGTTGTTCCTATACTAAATCCATTTCCATCTTTTTCATAATTTAGTCCTATTCCACTTGTACCTATACTTCCACCATAACTTAATGTATGTTCATTATCTTCTCTTTTATCTTCTTCTATCTTTTTACTTTGTATATCTAGATTTCCTACATTTAATATATTATCACTATATATATTTTTTTCATAGTAATTATTCTGTACTTTTGCATTTGCATCAACTTTTGTTTGTTGAGTAACTACATTATACTCTACTCCTATCTTTGCTCCTGCTGTTGTTATCGTTTGTGTTTCTTTACTTTCTCCTTTATTTAGTTTTAATACATCACTTTCTATCTTTAAACTATCTGCATTTATCTCTTGATTTGTTATACTTACACTATCTGCTATTAGCTCTATATTATTTGATTGTATTAATCCTTTTCTTGATAGTTCTTGTTCTTTCTTAATATTTGTATTATCTACACCTATACTTGCACCTATTGTTGCATCTATTAACTGTGTTGGATCTTTTGATATCTTTCTATTTATATCATGTACTGATGATAATGTATTTCTTAAATCTCTAAATCTTTGGGTTATATTCCTATCTTTAGAACTTACACTTTCATATATACTTTTACCTAGATCTATTATTGATGAACCTAATCTTGCATTTACTCCTATTTCTAAATTAAATTCATTACTCTTTTCTAATATCTTATCTTTACTATCTAATAAGTTTATTTCTTTTGATTTTAGTTTTAGACTTTCACTTGATATATCTGCATTAGTATTTAGTATATCACTTGATTCTATTTTAATATTTTTCCCTATTAGATTTGATTTTACTGATATATCTTGTTCTACTTCTTTATCTGTTTTATTAAATCTATATCCTGCATTTAGTTTTGCCTTACCATCTTTTAATACATCATTACTCTCTATATGTACATCTGATACTATCTTTGAATCATTAGTAGTTAGTCTTACTTTTTCATCAAGTATATCTACCTTATCAGCTTTTATTGATATATCTTCATTAGATAATAGATTAGATCCTTTTACTAATACTTCCTTACCTTTAATATTAATATTTCCTATTATATTAGTTGAATGATTAGTTTCTTTACTTTCATCTACTTTTTCTCTATTCCCAAATATTAAAACTCTATTTTCATCATAACTATGTCTTTCATATCTAGTCTTATCTGATAATATATTTAGTTTATCTGAATTAATATCTATATTATCTGCTTCTATATTTGAGCCTTTTATTGTTGTATCTTTACTTTCTATATTAATATTTTTAGCATTTAGGTTTGAGCTTAATATATCTTCTTTTATTATCTTTTCTTTTGATATATTAGAAAATATTAATCCACCATTATCTCTTGTATCTATATTTATTTCTTCTTTATGCTTTATACCTTCTATATTAATATTATTAGCTTTAATATCTAAATTATTTAAAGCTTTTACATCTGCTCCTTGTATATCTATGTTATTTGAACTAAGTGATATATTATTAAATAATAATCTTTGATCTCTTATACTTAACTTACTTGCATCTATTTTAATATTACTAGGTACTTGTTTTCTTTTTTCTATTTCTTCTTCTAATACTTTTAGTCTATCTTCTGTATTTTGAGGTATATATCTTCTTACATCTATTTTAAAATTTGCTGATTTGTAAAAGTTTGATAATTTTGTATATTCTGCTCTTTCTTCTATAGGAATATTTGCTATTTTATTATCTTTTTCTATTATTGTTTTTGTTGATGTTAATATATTTTCTTCTCTTACTGTTCTTTTATCTTCATCTTTAAAATTAACTATATCTGATTTTATTTGTATATCTTTTCCACTTAATATACTAGGTAAGGCTTTAATATATTCTTCTCTTCCATCATTTAATGTTCTTTGATATGAGGCACTGTGTTCTATATTACAAAAAGCAAGCCCTAATCCCCAACATGTTCTATCTCCAGAATAAGTTAAAGTTTCTTTTCCATCTTGTAATAGAACACTTTCATTAATTATACTACTTGTATTATTAAATTCTTTTGAGTTAATGTGTGTAGTATTATCTCCTAATATCTTTCCATCTTTATTATTTACTACACCTTTACTATTTATTTCTATTTCTTTTCCACTTATTACTGAATAATTTGTTTCTTGATTATTTTGTTCTATTACTGCTTTTAGTGTCTTATTTCCTTCTCTATCTTCTGTTAGAGTATACGATCCACTATAGTCTTCATTTAGACTCATTTTATCTTTATGTTTTTCCTTATACTCATCTATATACTTATTAAATAGGTATGAATATTTATCAAGACTTGAAAATATTCCATTTGTTGTTCCTGTTACTTCTACTTTAGGGGGAACTGGGTTTTTATCTTTATCATTATTATTATTTTCTTCTTGTTTTTCTTCTACCTTTAATATTTCTTTTACTCCATAGAATTGACTTAAGGCTTTTTCTTTAGCTATAGTTGTTTCATTTCCTCTAAACCATCTAAAATCTTTATACTTATCTGATATATTTAACTTCCAATTATCTATATTACTTTCATCAAATATATCTCCATTTGCACTTATCCATTTCTTTATATATGTTCCATAACTTTTTACATTTCCTAAATTATCTAAGTTATTTGACTCTATATTTAATTTATTTGTTGCATATATTATTGAACCATTTCTATTTAATATATCTTCTTTTGCTTTTAATGATATATTATCACTTACTAATAACTTGTTATTATCATTTAATATATTCCTGGCTTCTATGCTTAGGTTATTATTGGCTATTATATTTCCCTCATTATTAAAATCTTCTTCTTGTGATATTTTTGTAGTATTTGATATTATTGCATCTGTTTTTATTTGTGATTTTGATTCTATTTCTACACTATCTGCTACTATACTTTTTACACCTATTCCTGATTTTGTTGCTATTATCCTTACACTATCTCCATGTATACTTCCAAGTATTTCTGCGCTAATAGGTATACCTAGTTCTCCACTTTGTGTTTTTACTATTTCTACTTCATTTCCATCTATATTTACTATATTACTTCCTGTTACTAAGTTAATATTATTTCCTATTAAGTCTTTTTCTATTCTTGATACACCACTTAATATATTCAATGTATTTACATTATTTGTATTTAATTCTGTTAATGTTAATATTTCTTTATTATTATTTATATTAATATTTGATAAACTTCCATCTTCTTTTACTCTTACATCTCCTGTTGTTAATGTCATATTATGTATATTAAAAAAATTAGCACCATCCCTAAATTAAAATAGTAAGTGTCACAAAATTAATTTAAATTAGATTTAAAGCACTATCATAAATGTTTTGAGAAGTTGAAGAATTAAAAATTTTTATTTTAATTTTTTGTAAAATCCAAATACATAAAATCATATTTTATTTTTTCAAAATATGATATCATAAACAAAAAAGAAACTACACCTTATAAAATAAGATGTAATTTCTTAAATTTTATATCCAATTCTTGTATAAATCTTCTTATAAAATAATATTTTACTATTACTATATTTTGAAATTATAATCTATTTTTTAAATTCTGAAATTACTTTTAATAATTCTTGTATTAAAGCTTTATTCTCAATATTTTCTTTTTCTAATTTTTCCATTCTAATTTCCATATCAGTTTTATTTATTTCTTTTATTCCAAATTGATATCCAATACCTACAGATAATCCAAATTTACCTCTAGTATTTAAAGACCCATTTGCTTTATATATGAAATTACCCTTTTCATTTATTCCACTAATTCCAACCGCTATTGCCTTTTCACCACCATAAAACGCAACTCCAGAACCAACATTAAATCTATAACCTGTCAAACTATTTATTTGTGGAATAGATGCAGTAGCTAATGCATTTGCAACACCTGATAACGCTGTATTTACATTTGAAGAAACTTTATCAAGTTGTGACTTATTAACAGCATCATAAGGATTAACTCCATCTGCAACACCAGTAATAACCTTAGGTCCTGATTTAACTGTTATTTCATTATTAACAACTTCAAATAAAGACTCAGAAACAACATTATTACCTTGTGGACCTTGAGCTCCTTGATCTCCTTTTGGTC
>NZ_LOHY01000154.1:5582-43304 GCF_001559795.1 Pseudostreptobacillus hongkongensis
ATCTCCTTTTGGTCCTTTAAAATCTTTATCATTTTTCAATGTTTCTTTATCTAATGTTACTGTTACTACTTCTTTCCCACCTTTTTTTACTTTTGTTGTTTTCAATCCTTCTCCAAATTCAAATCCTAATTTATTAACGGATATATCTTCTGGACCTGTTGTATCTTTTATATTATAAAAAGTAATTGATGGAACTGTTATTTTATTTATAACAGAATAAAGTTGTGAACCATTTATTGCATCTGTTGATGATGCACTTATAAGTCCTGGAGCAACATTTTGTAATCTTCTTTCACTTCCTATATTTCCAAAACTTACTAAACTTACAGGACCTGTACTTCCACCTGCAAAATTAAAAGTCACTCCATTTATTGTTTCTTGAGTATACACACTCGTTCCTTTTGAATTATTACCATCATTTTCTAAAGTTTTAGAATCGCTACCTAAAGCTAAACTTTTATCTACATCAGATATAGCATTATTCCCTAAAGCTAATGAATTTGTATTTTTTGCTTTTGATTTTTTACCTATAGCAATAGTTTCTGTTACAGTTAGTAGATTCCCATTACTTCCTGTTCCCGCTTCCTTACCTATGGCTATATTATCACTCCCTACTATATAGTTCCCTGCATTATTCCCTAAAGCTAAATTATCACTTCCTGTGATATTATTTCCAGAATTTCCTCCAGAGGTATAATTAGAACTACCAGTAATATTATTACCACTAGCATAACCTAGTGCCGTATTAAAACTACCCGTAATTAATTTACCCGCTTCTTTACCTAATGCAAAATTTGCTTCTCCTATAATCTTAGAACCTGCATTAACTCCTGCTGCAAAATTATCTTGTCCTGCTATCCAGTTCCCTGAAGCAAATCCAAAAGAAATATTATGTTCTGCTTTATCTACTGGTGTTAAATTAGTTGTATCTATCTCACCTGCAGCATTTAATGAAGCTCTATAATCATATCCCACATAATTTCCTGCTTTTTCAGCAAAAGCCAAATTAAAATTACCTACAACATTACTTCCGGCTGTTTTACCAAATGCTAAATTATTAACACCTTGTGATTGTCCATATCTAGCCTCCCCTGTAGCACTAGCATTTACAACAAAACCATTAACATTTTCTCCAGCATTTAATCCAAATGCTAAATTATATGCTCCACCAACATTTTTACCTGAATTTTGTCCTATTGCAATATTTCTATTACCAGAAGTATTATGCCCTGAATCTTGACCTATAAAAAAATTATCATTACCAGTTACATTCCAACCAGCACTTGGACCTAACGAATAATTATTTGAACCAGTCATACCTTGTGCTGCTTTATACCCTAAATTAAAGTTATAATTCCCTTTATTATTATACCCAGCACCTTCTCCAAATGACATATTATATATTCCAGCAGAATCACTACCTGCATCTTTACCAAAAGAAAAGTTATAACTACCACCTATTCTTCTACCACTACTTTCACCAAAATTAAATATATATTCAGAACTAGTATTCCATCCAGCTAATCTTCCAAAAGTAAATTGATAAGAACCTGTAGCACTATCTCCAGCACTTTCACCAACAACTATCTTATTATGTCCCCAACCAGCTTGTCCAGCCCTGTTTCCTATATATAGAGCATATTTACCACCAACACCCTGTACATTATCTCCTAAATATATTATCTTTTCCGGGTTCCACATTATATTATTTTCACCAATTACTAAGGTATTAGTTGCTGCATTCATATCATTATCATTTCCAATAACAGTTGCATTGTTCCCTCCTCTATTATTACCAGTACCTGTTATTGTATATGCTGTTTTACTTATAGTTGAAAGTCCAGCCAATAAAAATATATACATTATTTTTCTAGTTATTTCTTTCATTTTGTCTCCTAATAATTAAAGTTTATTCATATTTTCAATTTATTAGATATCATTTTTATTTCTTAAAGTCAACTTTTTTTTAACATATATTTTCCTTAGTTTTTTATTAGTATTCCCCCCCCACCGCATTTTTAAAGGGTAAATCACCTTTTTAATTCTAAATATTATACAAAATAAATTTAAAAAAACTGTACCCAAATAACAAAAAGTATAAAAAAATGTACCTCCAAACTATTTTAATTTTTTCTGTCCAGTTTGTTGGTACATGTTCTATTTTGGTATATATTTTTATATAACATTATTTTACAATTCTTAAATTAGAATACTGGGTATCCTTCTTGACTATAATTATCTTTTAAGAATTTCTTAACACTACTTGATGTCATAGCTTTTGCTAAGTCTTTTATTTTTTGACTATTTTTATTATCTTGTCTTGATGCAAGTATTATTGAATATCTTTTGTTAGATCCTGTTTCAGTAAATAAAGCATCTTTTACATGAACACCTATTTTTAACATATGTGATGGCCAGTTAAATGCAAGATCTGCTTCCTTATATGCTTGTACTAAACTTGGAATTGGAACAGGCATAAATTGTAAATTCTTTTTAGAATTATTAACATCTGATAAATTATATAATCCATTTTTAGATTTTAAACTTATTAATCCTTCTTTAGCTAAAATTCTTAAAGCTCTATCTTGATTAGTTGGATCGTTAGGTATAGCAACTTTAGCCCCATTAGGTATACTTGCTTTATTCTTGTATTTAGTTGAATAAAATCCTACATAAACATCATAAACAGGTACAACTTTAACTAAATGTCCATTATTTCTTTCATTAAACACACCCATAAATGGCTCATGTTGATGGAAGTTAGCATCAAAATCTCCAGCCTCTAACCCTTTATTTGCAGTTACATAGTCTGTTAATAAAGTTATTTCAACTTTATAGCCTTTCTTTTCTAATTCACCAGCTGCGATCTTAACAATTTCATTCATAGGGTGTCCAGCTGCTGCAACTTTAATCACTTTATCATTTGCTAAAGCAAATGTAGTAAACATCATAGCGATGAATAACAATAATTTTTTAAACATTAAAAATCTCTCCTTTTCTTATTTAATTTATTAGATATATATGTACCTAAAAATTGTATAACAAAAACAATAAATATCATTATAAGGACTACTTTATATACCAGCTCATAGTTATATTCATAATAACCATAACGCATAGCATAATCTCCTATTCCTCCACCACCTACTATTCCCATAACAGTAGAATAAGATATAAAGCTAATTATAGCTGATGTAAGTCCTAATACTAAACTACTTCTTGACTCAACAAGTAAAAAATGCCATATAATTTGAAATGTAGTAGCTTTCATAGAAAGTGCTGCATCTATTACTCCAGTATCAACATCATGAAATGACTGTTCAACAAATCTTGCATAAAGAGCAACTGCTACAAAGCATATAGGAAAACTTGCTGGAAGAAGTCCAAAAGCTGTTCCAAATACAAGTCTTGTAAGAGGTATAAGTACAACAACAAATATTAAAAATGGAAAACTTCTAACAACATTAATATATACATTCACTGGTATATATATCCACATATTTTCTTTTATAGATCCCTTTTTAGATAAATATAGTATAGATCCTAAAGGAATCCCTATTAAAAGAGCACATATGGTTGGTATAAGAACCATTATCATAGTATCCTTTATTGAAAGTATTAATTCTAAATCCATTATTTTAATACCTCCCTTACATATTCTAAATAACTTTGATCATTTTCTTTTTCTATTTCTTTTTTCACATCAAAAGTATCTAATATATTTCCATTTTCAATAACAGATACTCTATCACATAATTTTTTAGCAACATCTAATTCATGTGTTACTATTAATATAGTTGTATTATATTCCTTATTTATTTTTTTAAATAAAGCTATTATTTCATCCTTGACTATTTTATCAAGCGAAGCAGTTACTTCATCACAAAGTAGTAAATCTGGTTCCGTTACTATAGCTCTTGCTATAGCTACTCTTTGCTTTTGTCCTCCTGATAAAGAGGAAATATAGCTATCTTTTTTATCCAATAATCCAACAAATGTTAAAGCATCTTCAACCTTTTTCTTATTTTTTACTCCTTTTAAAATTAAAGGTAATTCAACATTTTGAAAAACAGTTTTATTGTATAAAAGATTAAAGTCTTGAAATACATAAGATGATAATAAGCTTTTTCTTTCAAATTTAATCAGACCACTATCTTGTTTGACTAATCCTTGTATAATTTTAAGAATAGTTGATTTTCCACTACCAGACCTACCAACCAATCCATAAATTTCACCATCTTCAACTTCAAAATTTACATTTATTTCAAAATCTTCAAACTTTTTCTTTATATTTTCCAATTTCATTCCTATCACCTTTTTTATTTTAGCATATTTCTTATCAACAAAAAATTTTTTTAATAAAATTAATTAAAAAAAGGAATTAAAATTATCATTTTTATTATTTTTGATAATTATAATTCCATATTATAAAATTTTTTACTTTAGCAAACATCTCTAAAATGCTTTAAATAAACATAAAACACCGATTATCATTTTTTATTATAATTAAACATATATATGCCCGTAACTGTTATTATAACATAACCAATAACACTATATATATCAGGTATTTCATTTAAAAATACTATACCTAATATAGAAGAAAATATAACCTGCGTATACTCAAAAACTCCTACTTCACGCGAACTTGCAAACTTATATGCAAAAGTTATTCCATATTGTCCTATAGAACCAAATATTCCTATAGATAATAATAACATCAATGTTTTTAAATCTAAACTAGGTGTGTTTATTATTAATTCAGGTATGAATATTACACAACTAACAAAAGAAAAGTAAAAAACTATAGCAAAAGGATTTATATTTCCTCTTATTCCAAGACCCCTTATACTAATATATGCTAAAGCCGTACAACAAGCCCCCAACATTGCAAGTATATATCCAAATGAAAAACTCGAACTACCAGGTTTGACTATAAATATAACTCCTATAAAAGCTATAAAAAGTCCTATAAAATGAATACTCGTGAATTTTTCTTTAAAAAATATATATGACAGTATTAGCATTATAAAACTTGAAAGTTTCTGCATTATAGTAGAATCAGCAAGTGGTATATACATTAAAGTATAAAAACTAATAATTACACCTAATGTACCACATATTACTCTTAAACTAAGTAAAGGAATATCTTTTTTATCAACCTTCAAACTAATACCTTCCATTTTAATAACTATAAAAGTTATTATTGTTATTACTATATTTCTAAAAAACATTTTATTACCAACACTTACATCAGGCAATAATTTAACTATCATTTGCAATGTAGAAAATCCTATTGCTGATAAAAGTATAAAAAACACTCCTAATAAATATCTATTTTTTATCATAATTCTCCTTAACTATACAAACTCAACAAAAACTTCATTAGAAAGCATTATACCTTCTTCTGTTAAATATAGTCTTCCTTCCTTAACTTCCAACAAACCTCTTTTTATAAGTTTTTCTATTTTTTCATTTTCAGTGTATTCTACACCTTTTTCAAGCATTCTTAAACCTAAAATATATTTTAAGTTATCCACTTCTTTTTCATCAACTATTTCTATAGTTTTATCATTTATTGGTATAATTCCTTCATCTATAAACTTATAATATCTAGTTAAAGCCTTTACCTTAGAAAATCTTTTACCATCATAATAACTTGTAGCATTAACACCCACTCCTACATATTCAATATTTTGCCAGTATTTTATATTATGTTTACTATTTTTACCCAATCTAGAAAATGATGAAATTTCATAATGAGTATAACCATTATTTTTTAGAGTTTCTCTTATTTTTATAAACATATCGGCTTCTAAATCTTCATCTAAAGCTTTTAATTCTCCTTTTTCTAATCTCCTTGTAAAATTAGTTCCTTCTTCCCAAATTAAAGAATAAATAGAAAGATGTTCTGGATTAAGATTAATAAATTCAGTTAAATCATTTTCAAGCATTTTCATACTTTGACCAGGAACTCCAAAGATTAAATCTAATGATATATTATCAAAACCTGCAATTCTTGCATTTCTATATGTTTCTTTTGCTTTAGCTGAGCTATGATCTCTATTCATAAATTTAAGCATTTCATCATCAAAACTTTGAAATCCTATACTCAATCTATTTATCCCTGCCCCTCTTATGGCCTTTAACTTTTCTAAATTCATATCACTTGGATTTAATTCTAAAGTTATTTCAGCATCATCTGTTTTATCTAAAACACTCAATATTCTAATTATCTGATTTTCATTTAAAAGAGAAGGAGTACCTCCACCAAAATATATTGTATTATACTTATATTTAGGATATAGCTCAATTTCTTTAATAAGATAATCAACATATTTTTCTATTTTATCATTCATATTTATAAATACATGAAAATCACAATAATAACACCTTCTATTACAAAAAGGTATATGTATGTATATACCATCTATATTTCTCATAAATTCCCCTTATAATAAAAATTGGCATCCCTATAAGCCAAATTCTGTATTTGTCAATCATTTTTCTAGGAGTATAATTACTTATACCCTCAAGCGAATAACCAAAAGAGAGACGAGCAGCCTCATATTCTTTTATCACATTCTTGCTTCTGGAGGGGTTTACAAAAACTATAGTTGCCTATAATTCTAGTGAGCTCTTACCTCACTCTTTCACCCTTACCTTAAAAAGGCGGTTTACTTTCTGTTGCACTTTCCTTAAGATTACTCTTAGCAGTCGTTAACTGCCTCCATTGCTCTATGAAGTTTGGACTTTCCTCAAGACTAGCTTGCGATTGACTGGGATACCAATATATTAATATTACACTATATTTAGAAAATTAGCAATATTTATAGATTATAAATATTCAAAAACATCACTTGAATTATATTTTATAACCTCTAAATCAGCATCTATATCTTTTAATATGTTTTCTAATAAATCTACAACAAATTTTTCACTTCCATAATGTTCTAGATCTATTAAATGTAGATCTTGTTCACTACTATCAAGAGCTATATGATGTCTTAAATCTCCAGTAATAAATAAGTCAACATCACTTAAAACTTGAGGTATAAAACTATCTCCACCTCCTGTAGTAAGACCTAATTTTTTAATTTTTTTATTTTGTTTTGATCTAACTATTCTTATATTTTTAAGACCTAACTCATTTTTTATATATTTAGCTAAATCTGATAATTCCCATTCTTCATCTAAAATAACTTTTCTTAATGGAATTAAATCATAATCATAAATTTCTCCTTTTAAGTTCATTTTAGATAAAACATAATCATTTAATCCACCTTTACCTGAATCAAGGTTAGTATGTGCTGCATATACTGCAATCTTATTTTCTATAAGCTCTAAAATTTTTCCTCCAAGTAAATCATCTTTAAGTATCTTCTTAGAAGGTGAAAATATTAAAGGATGGTGAGAAATTATTAAATCAACATTTTCCTCTTTTGCTTTTTTTATAGCTTGGTATGTTAAATCAAGACAAACTAAAACTTTATTTATTTTTTTATCTTTATCTCCAACTAATAATCCAACATTATCCCAATTTTCGGCAAGTTCTAAAGGGAATCTTTCTTCAAATTTTTCTGATAGTTTAGCTAAGTTTAGCATCTAGCTCCTCCATTTCACTATATAATCTTTCAAGTTCATCTAATATTTGAATATTAAATACTAAAGATAATTTAAATATGGCATTTTTTATAAGTTTATCAACATTTTTAGTTCTTAAATCATTTTCTTCTGATATTTCTTGTGTAGTATGTTTATGACCTTCAAGTCCTAAATAAATAGAAAGTGCATTTTCTTCAACATAGTTTATTTTATTTGTATTCATAGCTATATCAAATTTCTTTTTAACTCTTTCCATTTCAAAAATTATATCATCATAACTTAATTCAAACTTAACATCACCAAACATTTCTTTTAATTCATTATAGTAATCTTCTGTAATTCCTATTCTATTTAAAATATCTCCTAATTTTTCACCTTCATTTAGTTCGCTTTGTATTTTAACATAAAGTAAATATACATATTCTTTTTCTTCTATATCTGATAATTCCTTTTTCTGATAAGAAACCATAGCTTTTTTAACATAATATCTTAATATATATTTAAGCGCTTCTTCATCATAATTTTGAGATAATTTTTCATAAAATTCATTTCTAAATTTTACCATAGCAAATAACCCTTCTTGTTTAATATCTAGCATAGAAAAATTTATTTTTGTATTTTTAATTGCTTCTTCTAAAACAATTTTTGAATATGAATTTAAAACATCATCTCCGTAATCTTCTTCACTTTCTAAATAATTATCAAAATAATCAACTATTTCTGCATCACTATAATATGAATCATGCATTTCTTCATAATTAATATCAAATTTTTCTTCAACTATATTAATATTATTTTTATAGCAGTAAACTATTAAACTTAAAAAATCTAAGTCATTTAATGATAGATCTTTAAATATCTCATCATAATTAACCTTTCCACTTAATTCTATGTCTTTTATAATACTTGCAATTTTATTCATCATTTCTCTCTTTCTTATTTTTGTATTTTAACTCCTATTCCACCTATAAATCCTATTCTTGAACTATTAAATCCAGCCCCAGCATAAGTATCTATTTCAAGATTTTTAACATATCTATTTCTTGCACCTATTCCAAATCCAGTAGAATACTTTCTATCATTATTTTCATATATACGAGTATATCCAAAATCATTAAATAGATATACTTTAGTACCAACTATATCTAATGTATTCCATTCAAGTTTATAATCTAGTATCATATCACCTTTTAAGTATTTATCTAAAGCTCTTAAATTTCTTGTTTTTATATCACTATTACTATTTTTAAAAGCAAATTCTAAATTAGTGTCAACAGTACTATTTTGATATTGAGTATCCCATTTTAAAACCACATTATTCCCTAAAATTATATTGCTTCCTGAATTGAATAAATTTTGTCTATAATTTAAAAATCCTTTGTTATAGAAAATGAAGCCTTCTTTTCTAAAATTGTATTCATAGTTAGTTTTAAAATTTAAAGTATGTTCTTTTTTATATCTATACTCAAGTTCTGTTCCTAATTTTAAATCTTGTTTATAGCTCTCTTTATTTTCACCTATTAAATACTTATCATATTTACCTCTTAAATACACATTTTTATCTGTATCAATACCACTTTCTACAAAATATTTATTAAAGTTTTTATAATCTGATATACTATACCCAAAATTAATTTTTGCATTAAATTTATCTTCTAAAGATATACTAGAATTTAATTTCATAACATCATTATCTCTAAAATTATTAAACTCTAAATTACTCAATACTTCTGTACTTGTATTAACTATATCAACCATAAACGATGTATCTATATCTTTTTCCATATATTCATCTACTAATATTCCATATCTACCTTCATCATCTATAGAAGCCCTAATATATAGATAAACATTTTTTTCATCTTTTAACATAAACAAGTTTTTTTCACTTAATATATCTTCAAAATACTTAACAGTTTTTCCTATATATATACTAGGTAATGAATTTAATATAGCCTGTTTATCCCTAATTTTAGAATTTATTTTAATAAACTGTATTTTAGGATATATTATTAACTCATCTCCTTTATCTTCTACATCATAAATCCCTTTATATTTTTCTTCTAAATATTCTTTAGGATTTTTTACTTCCTTTAAAATATCTATATCCTTATTTTCTATATACCTTGTGTAACCATTAACCTCTTTAGAAAAAGTTAAACTTCCTAAAATTATACAAAACCAAAAAAGCTTTTTCATCATTCCTCCCTGATAATTTTATACACTAAGTTTATCATTTTTGAAAATTTTTTTCTATACTTATTGAATATTTTTTTTAAACTCTGTATAATTAAGATTATTTGATTTATATTAAGAAAGGAAATTTATGTTTAAAAGTAATAATACCGTTTTATTTTCTATATTAATGATAATTATTACCCTATTTTTAGTTTTTTATCTTAGTAAGAGATATAAACTAAATAAAAAACAATTAATGATATTTACTATATTAGTATTGTTTTGGAGTAGTGTAAGTATAATAAGATCATATAGAAAACCTTATGTTATAACAAACGTGGAAATGGGAGGACTGGGACTTGATGTTGCTCTTGCAGCTCAGATTGCATCTGCTTACGGGCTTATAAGTTTTTTCCTTAGGTTACCTTTATTTATATTTAGTGATATTTTAAATAAAAAAAAGATATTTATACAATTTGGTATGATACTAATGGCTATAGCTTCTATATTAGTTGTCTTTAAGCCAAGTTATAATACATTATATATTTCATCACTATCTATGGGTGTGTGCGCTTCTATGATAGCTATATTTAATGTTATATTTTCTGAAACATTTGCAAAAGATAATACAACTGTTTCAGTTTCTATACTTGCATCAGCTCCTTTACTTGGAGAATTTATAGCTGCTCCTATACAATTTTTAGGAACTTATGGAGAATATAAAAACTTTTGGTTCTTATGGATATCTTCTACTGTTATTGCAATAATAACACTTATATTAACATTTTTCTTAAAAGAAATAGAAATAGAAAAAAAAGAACTAACTATAAAAAAAATAGGTGTAGTTGTTAAAAATAAAGCATTTATATTCATATGTTTTATAGCACTAGTTCAATCTTATGTTAAGTTTTCTACTAGTGGTACCAATATGTTAGCATATGGTAAAAATATTGAAATGAGTTCACTTTTATTAGCTTATAGTGATGCAATCTTTGCTATATTTCAATTAATTGCAAGTGTTCTTGTAGGTACTTATTTTATAAAGAAAATAAGGGTTGAAAGAACTCTTCAACTAGGAATATTATTTTCTATGTTATTTTTCATAATAGCTATTAACACTAATAATCCTATCATAGTATTTTTAGCCTATGCATTTAATGGTCTTGGATATGGACTAATATACACTTCCCTTATATCTATTGCACTTGAATATTTTGATAGCAGTTATAGAAATATAAGTATGGGAATATTTCAAGCATTTTTCTCAGCCGGAATATTTTGGGGTGACTATATTCATAAATGGCTTGGTAACTTAAATTTAGGTATTCTAAATATAGATAATTCTAAAAATATGTTCTTAGTTGCATTTATGGTTTCTATAATAGGACTTATTTTATGTAATATAAACATATCTATAAAAAACAAAAATAATTAGAAAAAAGACTGTTTCTCCTTAAAAGAGATTCAGTCTTTTTTATACTTTTCGTTTAATTTTATAAACTTATTAAGAATAATTAAATTTAAATTATCCCATTATAACAACTTTTATAATTATAATAAGTTTATTCCATTTTCTTTACATTTTGTTTCTATTTCTTTTGTCCAAATAGATGCTTGAACCTCACCAATATGAGCTTTTTGAAGTAAGAACATACACATTCTTGATTGTCCTATTCCTCCTCCTATTGTAAGAGGTAATTCATCATTTAATAACATTTTGTGGAAATCATAATTTTCTCTTTCTTTATTTCCTGCTATTTCTAATTGCTTTCTTAAAGAATCTTTATCTACTCTTATACCCATAGATGATAATTCGAAAGCTGATTTCAACACATCATTCCATACTAGAATATCTCCATTTAATTCCCAATCATCATAATCTGGAGCACGTCCATCATGTTTTTCTCCACCATTTAAAACTTTACCTATTTTCATTAAAAATACTGCTTTATGTTTTTTAGTAATTTCATTTTCTCTTTCTTTTGGTGTAAGATTTGGATACATATCTTCTAATTCTTGAGAAGTTAAGAAGTATATATCGTTAGGTAAAACTATTTTTAATTCATGATACTTCATATTTAAAAATGCTTCTGTTGCTAAAAATACTTTATAAATTTTAGTAACTATTTCTTTTAAGAATTCTAAACCTCTTGCTCTATCTTCTTTTGTTATTACTCTTTCCCAATCCCATTGATCTACATAAATAGAATGAGTATTATCTAAATCTTCATCACGTCTTATAGCATTCATATCTGTATAAATACCATAACCTTCTTTTACACCATAACGTTTAAGAGCCATTCTTTTCCATTTTGCAAGGGAATGAATAATCTCTATATTATCTCCTGGTGCCTCCTTCATATCAAATTGAACTGGTCTTTCAATTCCATTTAAATCGTCATTTAAACCTGTTGATTTAACAACAAAAAGTGGTGCTGAAATTCTTGTCAAATTAAGAGCATCTGCTAAACCTCTTTCAAAAAAATCTTTAATTTCTTTTATTGCTATCTCTGTTTGCATTATATCCAAACTTGTAGCATAATTTTCTGGAATAATTAAATTCATACTTATTCACTTCCTTTCTTTAATTTTTCTAAAAATTCATTTTCATTTAAAATATCTATACCTAAATCTTTAGCTTTTTGTAATTTTGAACCTGCTTTTTCACCTACAATTAAATAATCTAGATTTTTACTTATACTAGAAAGATACTTTCCACCATTTTTTAAAATAATTTCTTTTATTTCATCTCTTGAATATTGTTCAAGTTTTCCTGTCGCAAGGAAACTTTTATTAGTTATAAAGCTATTGTTAGTAATTACTTCTTTTTCTTTAGAAAGAGTAAAGCCTATTTTTTTCATTTTTTCTATAATTTTAATATTTTCTTCACCTTTAAAGAAATTGAATATTGAAAATGCAACTTTTTCTCCTACACCTTCACAAAGTTTTAATCTTTCTACATCCGAATTAATTATATTTTCTATATTTCCTAATTCATTAACTATAATTCTCGAAGTTGTTTTACCAACAAATTCTATACCTAATGCATAAAAGACTTTATCAAAACTAGTATCCTTACTTTTTTCTATATTATCTAAAAGTTTTTCTACACTTTTTTCTCCCATTTTTTCAAGAGAAATTAACTCTGATCTATAGTTTTTCAAACTATATATATCAGTAAAATCTTTTAATATATCCAAATCAACAAATTTTTCTATTATTTTATTACCCATACCTTGTATATTTAAAGCATCTCTTGAAACAAAATATTCTATTCTTCTTTTAACTTTTTCTATACAATGAGAATTTTTACATTTAAGTGCAACAAGCGTATCTTCTCTAGTTAAAGTTGAATCACAACTAGGACAATTTAAAGGAATTAATATATCCTTTTCCATACCATTTCTCTTTTCTAATTCTACTTTAACTATCTGTGGTATAATTTCTGCTGCCTTTTCTACTATAACTGTATCTCCTATTTTAAGTCCTAGTCTATCTATTTCATCAAAATTATGAAGTGAGGCTCTTCTAACTATACTACCAGAAACATTTACTGCTTTTAATTCTGCAACTGGTGTAATAACTCCAGTTCTACCTACTTGATAAGTTATGTCTAATAATTTTGTTTCTTTTTGTTCTGCCTTAAATTTATATGCTATAGCCCATCTTGGTGACTTAGCTGTATAACCTAATTTTTCATAATATTTAAAATCGTTTACTTTAATTACAAGTCCATCTGTTTCATAATCAAGTTTTTTTCTTTTACTATCCCAATAATCTATTTCTTTTTCAAGTTCTTCAATATTTTTACAAACATTAAAAACTCTCGTAGTTTTAAAACCTAATTTTTCTATATATGTTATAGATTCTAAATGAGTTTTTATTCCATAGTTTTCTGCATTAACAAGATAGTATAAATAGCAATCTAAATTTCTTTCTTTTACTATATTTTTATCTAATTGTCTTAAAGTCCCTGCTGCTGCATTTCTAGGATTAGCAAATACTACTTCACCATTTTCTTCACGCTCTATATTAATTCTTTCAAATTCTTTTAAAGGTAATACTATTTCTCCTCTTACTTCTAAATCAATACTTTCATTTAAAGTTTTTGGTATAGATAAAATTTGTAAAACATTTTCTGTAACATCTTCACCAACACTTCCATCTCCACGAGTAACAGCTCTTACAAGTCTTCCCTTTTCATATATCAAACTAATACTTAAACCATCAAGTTTTAATTCTAATACATATTCTATATCAGTTTCTATTATCTTTTTACATCTTAAATCAAAAGCTCTTAGATCATCTATATTATATGTATTTGAAAGACTTAACATAGGAACTTTATGTCTGACTTTAGAAAACTTATCTGAAGATACTCCTCCTACAGTATTTGTTGGGGTATTTTCTGATTTTAATTCAGGATATCTATTTTCTAATGCTTCAAGTTCTTTTAAAAGCATATCATATTCAAAATCTGTAATTAAACTTTCATCAAGGTTATAATAATGATGATTATATTTTTCTATATCTTTTTTCAATTTTTCATAGATTAAAGCTATATCTTTCATATTATATCCCTTTCCAGTTAATTATACTTTTTGTATCTTCAAATGATTTACCTAACATAAAATCATTAAGATTATTTAAATTTCCACAAATAGCTGGGTGATTATGTTTAATTATCTTACCACTTAAAATATTCTTTTCTAAAACTGCAGCATCATTACCCCATAATAAATAGGTAATATCCTTATTTTTTGTACTTATATATTCTATCAAAGTCTTTGTAATATCTTGCCAAAATTTATGATGAGCTCCAGCTTTATCTATTTCTGTTGTTAATGATGAATTAAGTAAAAGTACTCCTTGTTTTCTCCAACTTTCAAATAAGTCTATGGGTGCTAATATTTTGAAATCTTCCTTTTTTATAGCTTCACGAATTTCATTTATATCTTCGTATTTACCTGTATATGTCTTGTATATTAATTTAAGCATATTCTTAAGTGAAGTATTAACTTTTTCATCAAACCAGCTATTACTTTTAACCTCAAATGCAAGACCAGTTGCAACACCTTTTTGAAAATATGGATCTTTACCTATTAAACAAACCTTAATATTATTTAAATCATCTCTTAGAGCTTTAAATATATCATTTTCTTTAGGTGTATAATCTATATTATCATGTTTTAAATTACTTAAAAAATCTTTTATAGCTATTACTCTACTACTTGTAAAAAACTCTTTATATGAATTATTTATTTCATACTTTTCTAAAAATTCATCTATTATATTTTCCATTTTATTTTCATCTAATATTTCAAATATTTTAAATTTGCTATTATGAGACATCACATATATTTTTGAATTAAATATTATGATTTTTGATATCTCAAAATTAAATACTATTTGTTTTTTTATAATATTAAAATTCTTATCAGTTATTATTAATTCCCCTATAGAAGTTCCAAAATAGAAATAGTCATAATCATTATCTATATATGTTATTTGGTAATCAGATATTTTATAGGATTTTTTTATTTGTGATTCTAAAATATCCCACACTTCTATTTCTCCTGTATTTGTAGAACCTAAATAGTTCAGTTCTACAATTTTAGAATAAACATGATTTACTGAAGAACTAAATTTAGAAATTATTTTTAAAGTATTAAGATTAAATATTAAAATTTCTACATCACTAGTTCCCATTTTTCTATGTTTTATTATTACATTTTCTTCAGATATATATAGCTTATATATACCTTCACCTAAAAACTTTAAAGGATAAGTTTTTAAATTTTCATCTATTAAATTATATACATACATAACATTATTTAGAATGTATACGACATTACCTCTTGAACTAACTTGAATATTATCTACAAAACTATTATTTATATTCAAATCAATTTCTTTTTCTATCTTATATTTACTAGAATTAATCTTATATATTTTTTGGTTAGAAATCGCATAAAAATCATTACTTTGGAATAATTGATTGTCATATTTAATAAATCTTAAATTCTGACTTTTTTTCATCTTACCTTTTATACTTTTTATAATCTTATTATCTTTTACAAAATTTAAACTATCCCCAGTCATTATTATTTTTAAATTTGTCCTATCTATTGCAAAATCAGATATATTAAATCCAAAACTAAAACTGTCTTTTAATATTAATTCCATATTCACACCCCAAATATATTATTAAACCCTCATAACAGTAACTATAACTGTTGGAACCTTACCTACATTATCATTAAAGAAACTATTAAGTGTATTAATTATTGATGATTTAATTCTTTCAACATCTAATTCCTTATTAGATTCTAAATTTAATAATTTTGCTTTTATTACTTCTTTCATATTTTCTGAAATTTGAGATGTATTATCATCTTTTTTGTATAAGAAACCTTTAGTAAATATTACTGGATCCCCAATAAATTTAGCATCTTGATTTTGTGCAAGAGATATAGTTAATACTCCATTATCTGCTAAACTTTGTCTTTCTCTTAATATTTGCTCTCTAACATTTCCAACACTATCTCCATATATATATACTGCTCCACTTGGAACTTTTCCATCAACCTTAAAACTATTAGGTGTAAGCTCTAATCTTGATCCATTTTCTGCAAGTATAATATTTTCTGAAGGTATACCTACTTGCATTGCAAGTTCCTTATGTTTTTTTAACATTACATATTCACCATGTACTGGCATAAAGTATTTAGGTTTTACTAAATTTAACATTAATTTTTGTTCTTCTTGGCAACCATGTCCAGAAACGTGTATTCCTACACCTTTTTCAAATACTACATCTGATTCTCTCTTTAATAATTGATTAATATTTTTATATGCTGATTTTTCATTTCCAGGTATAGGTGATCCTGAAATTATTACTTTATCATTAGGTCTTAAAGAGATAGACTTATGTGTTCCATTAGCTATTCTTGAAAGAACTGATAATGGTTCTCCTTGAGTTCCTGTACATATTATCATAACTTTATTTTCTTGCATATTTTCAGCTTGTTCTAATGTTATTATTATATTCTTAGGAATTTTTAAATATCCAAGTTTAGAACATATATCAAATATTTTGATCATACTTCTACCATCTATAGCTATTTTTCTACCGTACTTTTGAGCAATATATACTATTTGTTGTAGTCTATGAACGTGAGATGCAAACGATGCAAGTATTATTCTACCAGGAGCTTTAGATACTTCTTCATCTATACTTTTACCTACTGTAGATTCTGAAGGTGTATATCCAGGTACTTGTGAATTAGTACTATCTGAAAGCATTAAATCTACCCCTTCTTCTCCTATTGCTGCAAGTCTTCCAAAGTCAAAACCTTCTCCATCAACTGGTGTTAAATCAACTTTAAAATCACCCGTATGAAGTATAGTACTTGTAGGTGTTTTTATTCTAATAGCATAACAATCTGCTATAGAATGTGTAACACTAATAAATTCTACTGTAAAATATTTAGAAATCTTAATTTCTTTTCTCCCTTTTATATATACACATTTAGGTTTACTCGCACTAACCCTTTCAAATTTTGCAAGTGCTAATTCTAAACTTAATTTTCCCCCATACATAGGTATATTTGAACCTAATTTTTGATAAAAATAAGGTACAGCACCTATATGATCTTCATGACCATGTGTTATTAATAATGCTTTTATTTTTGAATTATTTGCTGCTAAATAATCAAAACTTGGTATAATTAAATCAACCCCTAAATGTTCATCTTCTGGAAATGTAAGCCCTGCATCTATAACTATAATTTCATCTCTGTACTGAATTAAAGTCATATTTTTACCTACTTCTTCAAGTCCACCTAATGGAATAATGTATGTTTTATCTGATACATTATTATCTACAACAACATTTTTCTTAGTATCTTTTGATGCTGATACTCTTGGTTTAGAAGCCTTTTTTTGAACGATTTTTGTCTTTTTTTCTTCTTCTGAAAAGAGTTCTTTAGCTTCTTTTATTTTTTTATTCAACTCTTTCATTTTTTTTGAAAAAGAAGTTTCTTTTTTCAAATTAACCATTTATTCTCCTTTCTATATTCTTCTCATTAATTCTTTATCTTACCATCCAAATACATTAACAATACTGATATATCAGCTGGAGTTACTCCTGCAATACGAGATGCTTGTCCTAATGTATGTGGTTTTCTTTCAGTTAATTTTTGTTTTGCTTCACCTGTTATTCCTTTTATATTCATAAAATCAAAATCATCAGGTATTAATTTTTTCTCTAATTTACTATGTTTTTCTATAATTGAATTCGTTTTATTTATATACCCTTCATATTTAATATGAACTTCTATTTGATATTCTGTTTCAGTATCAAATGTAATATTAGGCATATTTTCTATATCTTCTGCTATATATTTTATATCATCATAAGTTATACTAGGTCTTCTTAATAATTCCTTAAGATTAGTTCCACTTTTTAAAGTTTCATTATTTTTATTTAAAACTTCTACTAGTTTTTTATTGCTTACTCCAAGTTTTGTATTTTCTAAAATTTCTACAGTTTTTTCAACATTATTTCTTTTTTCCAATACCTTATTATATTCCTCATCTGATACAAGACCTATTTTATGTCCTATATGTGTAAGTCTTAAATCAGCATTATCTTCTCTTAAGATTAATCTATATTCAGAACGAGCTGTAAACATTCTATATGGCTCTTCTATATCTTTTGTTATTAAATCATCAATAAGAGTAGCTATATATGAACTATCTCTTTCTAGAAGTAAAGGTTCTTCTCCCTTTAAAGCAAGAGCTGCATTTATACCTGCAATTAAACCTTGAACTGCTGCTTCTTCATATCCACTAGTTCCATTTATTTGACCTGCAAGATAAAGTCCCTTTACTTTTTTAGTTTCTAAAGTATAATCTAGTTCTGATGCTTTTACAAAATCATATTCTACGGCATAACCATATCTCATAATTCTAGCATTTTCTAAACCTTTTATACTTCTTACCATAGCTTGTTGTAAATGAGCTGGATAAGAAGTAGAAAGTCCTGATATATATACTTCAGCTGTATCAAATCCTTCTGGTTCTAAAAATAGGTGATGTGAATCTTTATCTGCAAATTTAACTACCTTATCTTCTATGGAAGGACAATATCTAGGTCCTACTGAATCTTTTATAGTCCCATTAAATAAAGGTGATTTATCTATATTATTTTTAATAATATTATGTAGCTGTAAATCAGTTCTACCCACATAACAAGATAATTGTTTTGTATTTAAAATAACTTCATCTGGTGTAGAATTTGAAAATTTCAGTAATTTATCTACCTCTCCTGGTTGTTCTTCTAGAACGTCAAAATTTATAGTTCTTGAATCTATTCTAGGTGATGTTCCAGTTTTAAATCTTCTAACATCTAACCCTAATTCTTTTAAAGAATTTGTTAAATCTTTAGAAGAAAGTTCCCCCATTCTACCTCCTTCAAGTATTTTATCTCCTACATACAATAAACCATTTAAAAACGTACCTGCACAAATAATTACAGAGCTTGCTAAAAATTCTAATCCATTTTTAGTTTTTACTCCTTTTATCTCAAATCTACCATTTTCATTTTTTGTATATATAAGATCTGTAACTATATCTTGTATAACATCAAGGTTTTCTTGATTTTCTACTATTTTCTTCATATTCTTTGCATATATTTTTCTATCTGCTTGAGCTCTTAAAGATCTAACAGCTGGACCTTTTTTAGTATTTAAAACTCTTATTTGTACAAAAGACTTATCTATAGTCTTAGACATTTGTCCCCCAAGAGCATCTAATTCCTTAACTAAATGACTTTTTGCAGGCCCACCTATAGATGGATTGCATGACATAACCCCAATATTATCAAGTGTTATTGTAAACATGGCAGTTTTTTGTCCAAGCCTAGCTGAAGCTAGTGCTGCTTCAATTCCAGCATGTCCTGCCCCAATAACCAACACATCATATTTATTCATAAAGTCTCCTCATTAATTATATTTTAGAAAATATAACAAAATGTTTATTAAATTTCCTAAAGTATAATTTTGAAAGGACAACCGAAACGATTGTCCTTATCAAAAAACTATATTTCTTTTAATACTTTAACTGCATATTGACTTGCTGCTAATAAATTTAATTTTTCTTTAGCTTCTTCAAAAGTTACTTCTTTAAATGGAGTATCTTCTGTTTTTTGAACTACTATAAATGAATTAGCTTCTGGAACTTCAATAAATTCTCCAACTTTTGCATTAAATAATTTATCGTTTATTTCTTTATTATACCCTATTTGAGGTAAATTAGTATTTTCTGTTACTTTTGCAAAGCTATCTAATATACTAAATTCTTTATATTTACCAGTTTTATCTGCTTTAATATCATCCCAAGTTATTTTATTTGTTGCTATTTGTTCTTTTAATGCTAATACTTTAGCTTTTGTTGCTTCTTTTGTTTTTTCTGTAACTTCTATAGGAATTAATATGTGGCTTGCTTTAACTATATTTTTATTATCTTTATTTTTAGAAACAACATATATTATATGATATCCAAATTGAGTTCTTACAGGTCCTACTATATCTCCAGCTTTAGCTGCAGCTATAGCATCTTTAAATTCTGTTACATAATTTGTTATATCTGCTTCACCTAAATCTCCACCATTTTTAGCACTTCCAGGATCTTTAGAAAGTTCACGTGCACGAGCAGCAAAATTATCTTTAGTTAGAGTTTTCATTATCTCTTTAACTTTGTTTTCTGTTTCTTTTGCATCTTCTTCTGTTGTTGCATAAGGCATACCGATAATTTCACCACTTATAGTATGTTTAATATTGAATTCAGATCTATAAGTATTAAAGATTTCTCTCATTTCTTGTTCACTTGCTTTATATGTATTTAATAAATATTGTACATATTCATTACTTATATATTCTAATTGATATTTAGGCAATAAATCTTCATTTAATTTAAGTCCAGCTTCTAAGGCCTTATCTTTTATTTTTATGCTTCTATCAAGATTTGCTTTAAGTCCATCTTTTATAGAAGTTAATAATTCATCAGTATATCCATTACCTTCTGTTACATATTGATTTAATATTTGA
Organism: Pseudostreptobacillus hongkongensis; assembly: GCF_001559795.1. Classification (NCBI taxonomy): domain Bacteria; kingdom Fusobacteriati; phylum Fusobacteriota; class Fusobacteriia; order Fusobacteriales; family Leptotrichiaceae; genus Pseudostreptobacillus; species Pseudostreptobacillus hongkongensis. Next base: position 26,477 of record NZ_LOHY01000154.1, read on the forward strand.
TTAATTACATCAAATTTCTTAAATTTATATTCGCCTTGAACATAGAAATCTTCATTAATTCTATTATATACAGCTTCAATGTCTTTATCTTTAAAACTTGTTTTAGCATTTAATAAAATATTTTCTAATAATGAATTTTCATATATTGCTGATCTTTCATCACGTATTAATTTTTTAATACTTTCTTTTGATTCTTCTAAAGTTTTACCTTCATACTCACCATATTTAAGTTGATTATATCTTGCTGTTATTTCTTCATCAGTTACAGCAATTTTTTCTTCTATTATTTCTTTTCTTTTTTCAGCTAATAAATAGTTTTCTATATTTTCTCTTAAAGATTGAATACTTTGTCCTTGTGCATTTAATGCAAGAATTAATTTTTGAGCCCCACCCATTTGATCTTCTAATTCTTTATATTTAGCATCTATTGCACTCTTAGAAACTTTAGCTCCTAATTGTTTAGTTAATAGTTTGTTTAAAGATTCTGTTACTAAATCAGATAAAACATATTCTTTTATAACATCTTCTGGCATACTTTTATATTTTTCTTTATCTAATTTTTTAGATTCTATTATCCCTGCGTCTACTTCCTTTATTTTTGCAAGAGCTGTTTGATATTTACTTTCAAAATCTTCCTTATATATTTTTTCACCATCTATTTTCATTACAACTGTTTTTTTATCTCTATTTGATAAAAATGCATAACCTTGTATAACTATAGGAATTATCATACATATAGCTATGATTATAGTAACTATTTTCATTGGCTTTCCCATTTTTCTTAATGCCATTATTCATTTCCTCCTATTTTTTAAATTATATTTTATTATATCATTTTAGTACTTAAATTTCAACCTCGCGCCTTATATTTAACTTAGTTTTTAAAAGGGTTTCTTTATATATATCTATAATTTTTAAAACTTCATTCTTTACATATATAGTCCTTTTTGTTAAAATATCAATGAGGTGATTTTATGTTATTAGGAATTGATATAGGAAATACACATATAGTATTAATATTATTTAACAAAAATGGTGAAATATTAGATAAATTTAGAATACCTTCAAAAACTTTACTAACGGAAGATATGATATATACTTTTTTAAAAGTATTGTTAGAAAATAGAGGAATAAACTTATCAGAAATAGATGATATAGTTTTATCTTCAGTTGTTCCTGAACTTGATGATATTTTCAACTATTTTACTAAAAAATATTTTAATAAGAAACCATATATTCTAACTCTTGAAAATATACCAGAAAAATTACTTAAAATTGATAATAGAGCTGAAAGAAAATTAGGTGCTGATAGAATAGCTACCATACTTGCAATGCAAAATAGATTAAAAGATCGCGAAGCTATTATTATAGATTTTGGGACAGCAACTACTTTTGAACTTGTAAGTTATAATAAATATCTAGGAGGAGCTATATTACCTGGAATAAATCTTTCAATTAATGCTTTATTCCAAAATACTGCTAAATTACCAAAGATTACTTTTGAAAAACCAGAAGTAGATCTTGCAAATACTACAGTAACACAAATTAATACAGGTATATATTATTCAAATATAGGTGGTATAAAAGAACTAATTACCCATTTCAAAAAATTTTCTCCAAATGCATATGTTGTTGCAACAGGAGGTCAAGGAAAGATAATTTCAAAAGATCTGCCAGGTTATATAGATGAATACATACCAAACTTACTTGAAGAAGGCTTATATAAATTTTATAAAGATATATGTAAAAAATATAAATAGGAGAGTTCGCTCTCCTATTATTGACTTCTTTTAATTAAATATTTTAATCTACTTGATACCATTTTAATACCTACTTCATTATCCTTACCTCTAGGAATAATTACATCTGCATATCTTTTTGATGGTTCAACAAACTCTAAATGCATAGGTTTTACAGTACTTAGGTATTGTTCCTTTATATTATCAAAACTTCTACCTCTTTCTTGTATATCTCTTTCCATTCTTCTTAGTAGCCTTATATCATCATCAGTATCTACGAATATTTTCATATCAAGTATATCTCTAATTTTTTCTATTGCAAGAATTAATATTCCTTCAACAATTATTATTGGTTTAGATTCTATCTTTTCTGTTTCTTTACTTCTATTATGCTCTGCAAAATTATATATAGGTTTTTCAATAGACTTACCTTCTTTTAAAGCTAATATATGTTCTCTAAGCAAATCAAAATCTATAGAATTTGGATGATCATAATTAAGTTTTACTCTTTCAGAGAAAGATAAATGATCATTTCTTTTATAGTAAGAATCTTGTTCTATTAAAACAATTTCTTCACCACTTTTTTTTAAATCTTCAAGAACTGCATTTGCAACACTAGTTTTTCCACTACCTGTTCCTCCAGCAATACCTATAATAATTGTTTTTTTCATTTTCTCCTCCTATATTAATCCAAGTAATTTAATTACTTCAGATTTGTCTGTAGCATTTATTAAGTCTTCTAATATTTCTTCTTCATATGAAAGTTTTGAAATCTTTTGTAATAAATCTAAATGCTCTCTTTTAATATTTTCAGGAGAAGCTATCATAAAGAATAATTTAGATGGTTCACTATCAAATGAATCAAAATCAATACCTTCTGGTACTATAGCTAAAGATAGAGCAAGTTTTTCAACTGCTGGGCTTTTAGCATGTGGTATAGCTATACCATCTTGCATACCTGTTGAAGTTAAATTTTCTCTTTCTATCAAATCTTCTACAAATGTATCAAACATTCCTTCTTTTATGATATCATTACTTGTTAAAAACAATTCAGCCATTTCTTTAAGAACTGCTTCTTTATTTTTAGACTTTAAGCCAAATACTATTCTATTTTCAACTAAAAAATCTGTAATTTTCATTATTACTTACCTCTTTTAAATTTTTTTAAAATATCTTCTATTATATATTCTTCGCTTAATTCACTCATGTTATATATTATATAATCATTTCTTTTATTAAACCAAGTCATTTGTCTTTTAGCATAATTTCTAGATTTTTGTTTAATAAGGTCTACTGCTTCATTTAAAGTAATCTCACCCTTAAAGTAACCAAATAATTCTTTATATCCTATAGATTTATTATCAGGATATTTATTAAATATATGTTTAGCTTCTTCTATTAAACCTTTTTCTATCATTATATCTATCCTTTTATTTATTAAACCGTATAATTCTTCTCTATCTCTAGTTAAGAATATTTTCAAAAAATTATAATCATTATTTTTATTATTTTTCTTTACTATTTCACTCATTTTTTGACCTGAGATATAGTAAATTTCTAAAGCTCTTACAACTCTAACTTTATTTAATTTATCTATTGTATTGTAGGTTTCTTCGTCAAATTTTTTCAACTCTTCAACTAAATCTGATAATTCCATTTTTTCTAATTTATCACGAATTTCATTATTTTTTTCAGGAAGATCTGAAAAACCATCAGTTAAAGATGAGATATATAGTCCCGTACCTCCTACAACTAAATAATTTTTGTAATTGGTATTTAATATATTATTTGCATCTTTTTCAAAATCTCCTACTGAATAATATTCATCAGGATTAACTATATCTAACATATAGTGTTTAATACCTTCCATTTCATCAGGGAGTATCTTTGCTGTTCCTATATCAAGCCCCTTATATATTTGCATAGAATCTGCAGATATAATATCAGCATCTAATATTTTTGCTAACTTTAAAGAAAGTGCAGTTTTACCAACCCCTGTTGGACCTGCAATTACTATAGCATTATATAACATATGTAAATTCATATCCTGCTATAATTATAGTATCTCCCTCTACAACTCCATTTTGTTCAAGAATTTTTTCCATTCCTAATTTTCTCATTATCTGTAAGAATTGTATTATTCCATCTTCACCTATAAGAACATATTTTTTAAGTACATTGTTAACAATTTGACCTCTTACTTCATATACATCTTCAGCTAATCTTTCTACTATCCAATCATCTTGTTTTCTGACAAGATCTGGAAGTAGTATATCAAGATCTGCTTCTTCTTCAATAATTTCACGAGGTGTATCTCTAACAAGTTGCCAAACTTTAGATAATAGTTCTTTTAATCCTTCTCCAGTTAATATAGAGCCAAAAAGTATATTTTCTTTATTAATTCCTCTTTTAATTAAGCTATCTTCAAAACTTTTTATAACTTCATCTTTTTCATCAAATACCATATCTAATTTATTACAAAATACTATTTGCTCTTTTTTTATTAATTTTTCAGAAAACTTTGATAACTCATAATTAATTTTATCAAAATCATCAACTGGATTTCTTCCTTCTATTCCTGATATATCAACTATATGAACTATTATTTTACATCTTTGTATATGTTTTAAAAATCTATCTCCAAGTCCTACACCTTCATGAGCCCCTTCTATAAGTCCAGGTATATCGGCTATAACAAAACTTTCCTCATCAGACATTCTAACAACTCCAAGTTTTGGTTTAAGTGTAGTAAAGTGATACTCTGCAACCTTAGATTTAGCAGCTGATACTTTGTTTATAAAACTAGATTTACCAACACTTGGATATCCAACTAATGCAACATCAGCTAAAAGTTTAAGTTCTAACTTAACTTTAAGTTCCATACCTTCTCTTCCAGATTCAGCAATTTTAGGAACTTTTCTAACAGATGATTTAAAATGTATATTACCACGTCCACCATCTCCACCTTTAAGTAAAACAACTTTCTCATTAGGCATATCTAAATCAACTAACAGTTGATCTGTTTCAAAGTCTCTTATCATAGTTCCAACAGGTACTTTGATTATACAATCTTTACCTTGTGCCCCATTACAACGAGCACCGCTTCCTTTTTCTCCATCTTCTGCTTGAAATATTTTTACAGTTTTAAAATCTACTAAAGTATTTATATTTGGATCAGCTATAAAGATGATATCTCCACCTTTACCACCATCTCCACCATCAGGTCCACCAAACTGAACAAATTTTTCACGTCTAAAAGTAGCGGCTCCATCTCCACCTTTACCTGATTTTATAGTTATTATACTTTCGTCAATAAACATTTATTCTCCACTCTTTTTAATTAAATTTTCTATAAGTACACCTTCAGGTACAGAAGTAACTACTTTATCTGTTACAGCTTCTATTCTACCATTCATTGCTGAAGTTGCTCCAGCTGCTATATCATAAAGTCTTTGTCCTTCTTCTCTGTTTAAATTTTCTATACTAAATGTTACCATTGCTTTTTCTTTTATTAAATTAACTATAGTTTGAGAATCAACTATACTTTGTGGTTTTAATACTACATATTTTAAGTTTGACATAACTTTAACCTCTTCCTCTCTTTTACTAAAGAATTTAATTTTATTTTCTGGTTTTTCTTCCTTTACTTCTACCTTTTCATCTATTATATCTTCATCATCTTCTTTAAACCAATTACTAAAAAATCCCATATTTCCTCCAATTATTTATTCATATTTTATCAGTATACATTATACACCTATTTAAGATTTTTGTAAAGTTATATATACATATTATGTAAAAAATACAGACATTATAAAAATATCTGTATCTATACTTATTAAAATTTCTTAGTTGTCATTTTATCAAAATATTTACCTAATTCTTTCTTATACTTTTCAATATTTTTCATCCACTCAGCTTCTTCATTTGAATTTAGACTAATACCTTTAACACCTACCGTATGTCCCCAACCTCCATAAAACACTACTATATATCTTTTTACTGCTGGTTTAGGTATACTTAACTTAGAATTATCATCAAGCTCGCCTTTAAATAAAATTAATTTACCTTGAAAATCTTCTGCACCTTCTTCATTAAATACTTCTTCATTTCCATCATAAGCTACATCACTTAAAATATATATAGTTTCTCCTTCTGCAGTTTCTCCATTATCAAATCCTGCACTAATATTTAAAACTCCTGTTTCTTTATCAGATACCTTAACATCAAGTATAGGTGTATGTGCCATTAATACTCCTGTTAAAAATACTGAAATTGCTAATATTATCTTCTTCATATTTCCTCCTATTTTTTTAGTAATTCTTCTAAATTTTTAGTATTTTCTTTTAATATATTTATGTATCCATCTACATCCATTATATCATCATCATCTAAATCTAAAGGAATATTCCCTATATTTAATTTAGTATAATATGCTCCACTTTCCGTTAATTTTTTCTGCATATCCTTACTTATACTTTTAGATGAAACTACCTTATTTATTCCTGTTTCTTTCATAGTCTTTTTAATAGTATCTATACTTGAATTCAAAGGTAAATTTTGATGATAAATTTCTAATGAATCTAATAAATAGTCAAGTTCTGAATCACCTAATTGTATAACCCCAAGATCTAGTCCTTTTTCAAGTACATTAGACATGAAACTTTCATATATACTTAAGAATTCTGTTTTTAATTTATCAGAATTTTGAATTATCTGATCTTTTTTATCAGGATAAAGTTCAGATAAATCTTCTTTTAATATATCTATCATTTTATATATATTAGAAAATTCAAGCCATACATATTTTAAATCTCTTCCCATATAATCAACTTTGCTACTTAAAACTAAACTTGAATTATCTCTGTAACTATACGTTAAATCTATATTAACCACCTTTATATTATATCTTCTAGCTTGTTCATATAGAAAATCATCATCTAAACTGTGCGTTAATGTAACTACTGCATCAACATCTTTAAATATTTGTTCTTTATTTTCTAAATTATCAAAACTAATTTTTTGTTTAAACATATCAGTATAACTATCAAATACAGATTCAACTTCTATACCTGTATTCTTAGTAACGCCCTTACTTAAAGTATAACTAACCTGATTTGAGGTTAATATTTTAGCACCAAAAGATAAATTTGTTGCCAATAATAATATAGCTGTTATTTTCTTCATTTTATACACCTTCTTTAAACTTAGATGAAATATTTTTTATAAGCATAGTTATAAAAAATATTATTGCTGATATTATAATTATAGCTGGACCTGAAGGTACAGATAAATCAAATATAAGTGGTAATAGTATACCTAAAATACAACTTAATGTTGAAAAAACTATACTATAACTTACAAAAGAACTTATTGATCTTGATAAATTCTTACTTGCAGCCGCTGGTATTAAAAGTAATGCTTCAACCAAAGCTGCACCTATTATTTTAACTGATGCTACAGTAATTATTGTAATAATTAAAACAAACACATATTCTAAAAATATTACATTTATACCTTTTACTGTAGCTAAATTACTATTAAAACTTGAAAGTAATATTTTGTTATACCAAAATATAACTAAAAATATTAATATTATACTTGTAATTAGTAAAACTAATAAATCTAAATCTGATACAGTTAATATAGAACCAAAAAGAACTGATTCTAACATGTGAGAATTAACTTTACCTGATATGTAGATTATAAGTATAGCACCCACTGCAATAGATATGGATAAAAATATACCTATCAAAGTATCTGTCCCCATTTTCGTTCTATTTCTTGTGTAGTTTATAACTATACCAAATATTATACAATAACTAAATAACATTATGTATGGTGAATTATATGATTCACCCAACAGTACTCCTATTGATATTCCAGCTAATGCTGCATGTCCTATAGACTCTGAAAAAAATGCCATTTTTTTAATAACAACCATAGTACCTATACCACCAAGTATAGGACCTATAAGTAATGTTGCAATTAAAGAATTTATAACAAAAGCATATCTAAAAAATTCAGGTAAATATCCACTATCAACAAGAGATACAAAAAACATTCTAATTGATTCCATTTTATCTCCCTTATGAAAATATATCAAAGATTCTATCTTCAATTAATTCTTCTTCTGGCTTACCTGTAAATAAAACCGTTTTCTTTATACAAGTTACCTTATCTGCTATCCCAACAATTTGCTTTAAATTATGATGTATCCAAATTATTGTTACACCTTCATTTTTTAATTCTTTTATACGTTTTAAAAAATATGTTTCACAAACTGTATCTATACCATTAAATGGTTCATCCAGTATTAATAAGTTAGGTTTAGGATATAAGGCTTGGGTAAGTAATACTCTTTGTAATTCTCCACCTGATAAAGATCCTAATAACCTATCTCTTTTATCATACATATCTATTTCTTTAAGCATATCTTCAATTTGATCTTTAACTTTACGACTAGTTCCTAAAAAACAAGGTTTTTTCTGATATATCATAGTTAAAAAATCATTTACTGTTATAGGAAGAGTTTTATCAAATTCTAAATTTTGAGGTACATATGATATCTTTTTTTCTTTATCATATCTTAACTCTATTTCTCCCGTATGAGGAAGCAGTGATAATATAGTCTTTACAAGACTTGATTTACCTCCTCCATTAGGTCCTATAAGACAATGTATACTTCCACTTTCTACAGTAAAATTAATATCTTTAAGTATTTGATTACCGCCTAAAGTTAAAGATAAGTTTTTGAATTCTATTTCTATTCCTTTATTCATACTAATTCTCTTTTCCATTATTAATATCACTACCAGTTAAAGACTTAACTTCTTTAAATTCAGTAATATTATCAAATACTTCATTTGTATCATTTAATTTCTTTTTTAAGTAATATATATTATTTTCTACAGTATTATTAACTATTCTAGATTTTAAAATAAAGTTTCCAACTGTTTTATCTCCACTAATACCTATATAATAAACATATCCATCTTTTTCTACTTTAAACCAGTTAAATTTACCCTTACTTTCCCATAGTTCATCTTTAACAAAAGGATATACTCCTTCTTCATTCAATTTATCTATATCTTCAAAACCTTCATTTAAAGCAAAATTTTCAAGTTCTACAGAATAATTATATAAATCTGAATAGATGTTATTTTCTATAGTATTAAAATTTTCAAAACTACTTATTTCATCTACTTTTAACTTAGTTTCTGTATCATCTGATCTAGTAAATAAGACTAATGTTATAGAAAATAATAATATAAAGAAAACTACAACTACAACATAAAAATTTTCTTTTTTGTTATTTAAAGGTTCTACAATTTCCTTTTTCAAATCATTTCTCCCTAATATTTATTAAATAAAGTATAACATTTTTACACCTCAACTTCAAGTTATTAAAATCAGTCTAAATATATACAAATACACGTTTTTTAAAGACTTTTTGATATTTATTTTTTTTAGTATTATATTTATACATATAAAAAAAACTGAACCCTAAGGCTCAGTTAATTTATTTAATCATTATTTAGTGTATTGAATTTTAACTCCCTCAACTCTAACTTCAACACGACGGTTTGGTTGTAAGTCTTTCTTAAGTTGAGTTAAGTTTTTGTTATTACTGTAAACTAATGGTTCAGATTCACCTTTACTTGATGCTTTAATGTTTGCAGTAACTCCTAAATCTTGTAATAATTTCTTAATTGTATCAGCACGTCTTTGACCAAGTTTCATGTTATATGCATCTGATCCTAATCTATCAGTATGTCCTATAACTTCAATTCCGAATACTTTAGAATATACATTATTTAATTCAGCTGCTAAGTTTTCAATTTCTTTTCTTCCTTCAGGTAATAAATCAGCTAATGCATATTTATCAAATTTGAATAATCCATCAGCACTTAAAGCTTTTACGTAAACTTCAGGTTTTGGAGCTTCTACTTCTTTAACTACTGGTTTTTCAACTATTACTTCTTTAATTACTGGTTTTTCAACTATTACTTCTTTAATTATTACTTCAGGTTTAACAACTTCAACAGGTTTTTCAACTATTGGAGCTGGAGTGTTGTCTAATTGACCTACTCTAAATCCTGCTGTTAATCCTACTTTATTGATAACATCTGATTTATCTTTATCCGCTGGGTTATTTGCAGCTTCTTTTAATACTTCATTCCCTATGTGAGTTCTTGAAGCTAAAGCTTCTACTACGAAAGGACCATATTCTCCATTAACACCTACTGCGTAGTATAATCCACCTTGTCCAGGTTTTTCTACTGAAGATTTGTTTACATCTCTTACGAATGCATATCCTAATTTACCAACTATAGCTAAAGGAGAATCTCCATTTTCAGCTTGTAATACATTAGCTTTAACTATACCGTAAACTGGTACGTGGTGTACTCTTTTTCCTTTGTTAGCATCTTGATCTGCTACACTTTCGAATCCATATCCATAAGTTTTGTTGTTGAAGTTATATTCAACCCCTGCTCCTAATTCTACTTTGTATTGATTTACTGGGAATAATTCAGCATTTAAAACGAACCCTCTTTGTAAATCACGTTTGTCTTCATTACTACTAAAGAATTCATCTTCTTTAGCTTGTCTTCTGAATACATCATAACCACCTTTTAATTGCACTTCAACACCTGCAACGGCATTTAATGAAACTAAAGCAGTTAATAATAATAATCCTTTTTTCATATTATCCTCCTACTATTTTACTATATATTTATATTTTCAGTAGTATTATACTACATTTTTCCTATAAAGTCCACTTTTTTTTATAATTTTACAATTAATTTGTTGCCTTTAATGGTGTTTTATCAACCAATTGTTCAAAAATTCTTGATCTTGCTGAATCATGATATTGATTAGCTTGTTTAATATTTTTATTAACTGGTTCAACTCCATATTTAAAGAACATAGGTATTTCTACAGCTATATCTTCTATATAGTGTTTTTCCCATGCCTTATATGCTTCTGCTCTGTAATTTGCATCAGTAAGTCCTTTTTTATCATTTAATGCTTCTAATAACTTATCATTTTCATCATCTACAAAACGAGGGAAATTAAATCTCGCTGTTCTTGATGTAGACTGTGCTGGATCAAGTGAAGTTCCTACTGACCATCCTCCTATAAACATATCAACATCATCAGAATTTGCTTGTATCTTGTCATAAAGTACATTTATATCTAATAATCTTCCTGTAGTAAAGTCTACTTTAACACCAATTTCTTTCCAGTATTGTAATAATGCTTGAGCAAACGGTTCTGATATATCGCTACCTCCAGCCATTGCTAATTTAATTTCTAAATTCTTACCATCTTTATCAACTATTCCATCACCATTAGTATCAACATACCCTGCTTCTTTTAATAATTCTTTAGCTTTTTCAGGATTATATGGATAGCCTACTAAATCTTTGTTATAGTATTTATTAAATACAGGTGGTGTAACTCCATTAGCTCTAGTTCTTAAACCTTTGAAATATGCTGTTGCAATTTCATCTAAATTCATAGCATAAGCCATTGCTTGTCTAATTCTCACATCTTGTAAAGGAGTTTTTCTATCTTGTACATTTTGTTCTGTTTTTTCATCAAAATGTCCTAAATTAAACATTAAATAGTTATATGATAAATCATAACCTCCTATTAATGCTACGTTGTTAAAGTCCTTATATTTTTCATATATATCTGATGGTAATCCCCAATAAGTAAAGTATTCACCATTTTTTAAAGACTCTAAAGCTACTTGAGATGTAAGAGTTTTAAGAAACACTTTATCAACTTTAGCTTTACCTAAATAGTAATATTCATTAGGTACAAGTTCCATAGATTCTCCTGGAACTAATTTAGATAAAACATATTTACCGTTAGATAAAGGTTTTTTTCTAACTTTATCTGAAGTAGTTAAATTTTTTACCGGTATATCTGATAAATAGTGTTTAGGAATTATTCTTGATAATCCAATTAAAGCACCTCCACCAGATATTAATTTTGGACTTAAACTTTCCATATGAATTCTAAGTTCTGTATCTGATACTTTCTCAAGTCCAGAAATAGTTTTAGCCTTACCTTCATGATATTCTTTCATACCAATGATTTTACCATGTTCTAATGGATCGTAAGTAACTCCTGTATAATCTGGATGTCCTAATACTTCTGCTGTATAAATTAAGTCATCTACTCCTAAAGCATGACCGTCAGACCATTTTAATCCATTTTTAAATTTAATAATTATTTCATTCTTATCTGTATCAAAAGTATATGTTGCCATACCACCTTCAATACCCATTCTTTCAAAATCTTCATTTTGCCAGAAGATTTCATCATTCATTAAAGCTACTAATCCAAAATCAGTTGAATCTGAAGCAAATAAAGGATCAAATATTCCTTTAAATGGACTACCTGTTACAAGTCCTATACTAAATGTTCCACCTTCAATAGCATTTTTATCACTAACATATTCCATTGGATATTTTAATTCTAATTTTTCTCCGGCTTTTTCTGACTTAGCCTTACCAGGAGCACATGAAGTTAATAATCCAAGTGAAGCTACTATCAAACTAAATGATAATAATTTTCTCATCTATCCTCCTAAAATTTATTACTTTATTAAGTATATCATAAATATCAATATTTTTATAGTTAATATATCCTATCTACATCTATTTTTAAATTATCATCAATAATTTCACCCTTATTTTTACTTAAGTAATTTTCACAAAAACTTTTAGCTATAGATATTTCCTTTATATTCTTTATTATATCTACTAATTTCAACTCTGAAAGTCCACTTTGCTTTATACCAAATATTTCTCCTGTATCTCTTAATCTTAAATCTTCTTCAGCTATTTTAAATCCATCATTTGTATTTTCCATAACTGTTAATCTTTCTTTAGAAACATCATTCGTTGTATTTGAAACCAATAGACAATATGAATCATGGCTTGATCTACCAACTCTACCTCTTAATTGATGTAGAGAAGAAAGCCCAAATCTTTCAGCACTTAATATTACTATAACACTTGCATTTGCAACATTTACACCTACTTCTACTACTGTTGTTGAAACCAGTATATCTATCTCACCTTTATTAAATGAATTCATTACTTCTTCTTTTTCTTTAGATTTTAATTTTCCATGTAAAAGTCCTATAGTATATTGCGGGAATATTTCATTATATAAAACTTGAGTTTCCATTGCTGATGATAAATTTAACTTTTCACTATTTTCTATAAGTGGAGAAACTACATAAACTTGTCTTCCTTCTTTTATTTTACTATCTATAAAATTATACATTTTTGTTAATTCTTTTTCATTTTTTATCCACTTAGTCTTAATAGGTTTTCTTCCTACTGGTTTTGTTGAAATTATAGAAACATCTAAATCTCCATATATGGTTAAAGCCAAAGAACGTGGTATAGGAGTAGCACTCATAACTATTAAATTAGCATACATCCCCTTATCCCTTATTTTATTTCTCTGATCTACTCCAAATTTATGTTGCTCATCAATTATAATCAAACCTAAATTTTTAAATTCTAATTCATCTTCTATTAATGAATGAGTTCCTATAACTATATCAACATCACCATTAAGTATATTTTCATAAATTTCTTTTTTCTTTTTGCCTTTAACACTTGATGTTAATAATTCTACTTTTACATCTAGTTCCTTGAACTTTTCAACTACATCTAGATAATGCTGACTTGCAAGTATTTCTGTGGGAGCCATTATTACACCTTGATAACCATTTTCTACCATGTATAGCAAAAGAATTAATGATACTACAGTTTTACCTGAACCAACATCCCCTTGAATCAATCTATTAATGATTTTACCATCATTTAACTCTTTATATATATTGGTTATAACCTTTTTTTGATCTGAAGTTAGTTCAAAAGGTAATCCTGAAATATATTTTTTAACTAAACTCCTATTATCATTTAAAGAATATTTTTTAGTGTTATTTAAGCTTTCTAAGTATCTATTTTTCAATATTTTCATTTCAAGTAATAAAGATTCTTCATAAATAAATCTCTTTACACTTTCTTCATAATCTAGCTTACTTTTAGGGAAATGCATATTAATTATTGCTTTTTTTCTATCTATTAACTTGTTCTGAACTATATATTCTTTAGGTAAATTTTCATCAAATAAAAACATATATTTATTTATCGCTTCTTCTATTATATCAGATATCTGTTTTTGAGTTATACCACTAGTTAATGGATATATTGCATCTTTACCCATAGTATCCTCTAAATAAGCAATATTATCACTATTTTTCACCTTATATATCAAAGGATTAACTATCTGTAAAAATCTACTTTTTCTAACCTTACCAGTAACCCTAACTAAACTATTTTCAATAAGTTGTTTTGAAATATATTTATTGTTAAACCATACAAGTTCTATAATCCCATTATTTTCATCTAAAAGTTTTGCTTTAACCATCTTCTTACCTGAAAAATAGTTAGTTTGTATCATATGTAATTTACCAACTATTATTACATTTTCTCCATCTCTTAACTCCGATATTTTTTTTAATTTAGCCTTATCCTCATAAGTTCTTGGAAAAAAATATATCAAATCTAATAAAGTTTTTATTCCTAATTTATTAAGTACTTTAATCTTATTATTCTTCTTGTTACCTAATTTTTTTAATTCAAAATTTGATATATCATCATAAATTTTATTATACATACTCACCTACTTTTTTAAAAGTAAAAATTCTTCTAACTTACTAAACGCTCTACCTCTATGACTTATTGTATTTTTTTCTTCCATACTTGCTTCACCAAAATTTTTATTTAAATCATATGAATAAAATATTGGATCATATCCATGACCATTATCACCTTTTAACTCTTTTGAAATTTCTCCAAAACATTCACCTTTAAAGAAATGAGTTTCTTCAGTTAAAGGATTATATAAAGTTATAACACTTACAAATTTAGCTTTTCTTGTACCGTTTTTTTCATTTACTAATTCTATCATTTTATTGCATTTCTCGTTATAATCCTTAGCTTCAGGAAAATATCTTGCTGAATATATTCCAGGTTCACCATTTAGATCATCTATACATAAACCTGAATCATCAGATATAGTAATCAGTCCCGAAGCTTTTGCCACTACTTTTGCTTTAATTAATGAATTCTCTTCAAAACTATTACCATCTTCTATTATTTCTCCAACATTAAATTCTTCTTGTGATATTATCTCTAACCCTAACTTATTAAACAACTTTTTAAATTCTTCTAATTTTCCTTTATTTTTAGTTGCTAATACATACTTCATTTTTACTCCTCCTATGAATACAGAGAAAACCAAACACTAGTGTTTGGCTTTAATCTCATTTATTACTATATCGTATCTATATCCCCTATTTAATAGCTTACGCATAAGTTTTTCATCTTCTAATTTAATATTTTTCTTTATAAATTCCTGTATATTTTTTCTTTCAATTTCACTTAAATCAATTTCAGAATTAACTTCATCCATAGCATCTCTAATAATATTATCATTAATACCTTTTTCTTTTAATTTATATCTTAATTTATTACTTCCTATCGCCTTATTTATTCTAATATAGCTACAAGCATAAGAAAAATCATCTAAATAATTTAGTTCTTTTAAATAAATGACTACATTATCTATCAAATAGTAATTATCTTTAGAGTATTTCTCTTTTAATTTCAACTTCAATTGAAATTCAGTTCTTTCCTTTAGATATATTAAATATATAGATTTAACTTTCATTGATTCAAATATTATTTTTTCATATACATCAGATATATCCATATCTTTTTTTAAATTAAACATACTTACTATATCTTTATTAACATCAATTATTTCTTCATTATTAAGATAAAGTTTATTCATCTGTATTTTCAATATCTTCATTTCTACCTGCAATATCTAAACTTGCTAATACCTTTTCTTCTATTTGTGCGAATAATTCTTTATTTTCCTCTAATAGTTTTTCAACATTAACTTTACCTTGACCAAGTCTTTCATCACCAAAACTAAACCAAGAACCACTTTTTTTACATATTCCTTTTTCAAGAGCTATATCAAATACTTCTGTTACATGCGATATTCCTTTTCCATACATAATAGAGAATTTAACTTCTTTATGTGGTGGCGCTACCTTATTTTTAGTAATCTTAGCCACTGTTTCATTCCCTATAACTTCATCACCTTGTTTAATAGAACCTACTCTTTTAATTTCCATTCTAATTGTTGAGAAAAACTTAAGAGCTCTTCCTCCAGAAGTTGTTGTAGCAGGAATACCCCCAAATGAAAATCCACCTATTTTTTCTCTAACTTGGTTTATAAATATCATTGCTGTTTCAGATTTAGCTATACTTCCTGTTAGCTTTCTTAATCCTTTAGACATTAATCTTGCTTGTAATCCCATTTGTTGTTGATGCATTTCTCCTTCTATTTCTTCATTAGGAACTAAAGCAGCAACAGAGTCAACAACTATAACATCTACTGCATTACTTCTTACTAACATATCAGCTATAGAAAATGCTTGCTCACCTGTATCTGGTTGAGATATTAATAATTCATCAACATTAACCCCTAAAGCTTTAGCATAAACTGGATCTAGAGCATGTTCAGCGTCTATAAATGCAGCAAGTCCACCTCTTTTTTGTGCTTCAGCTATAATGTGTAAAGCAATAGTTGTTTTACCAGAAGATTCATTACCATATATTTCAATTATTCTTCCTCTAGGTATTCCACCCACACCAAGTGCCATATCAATATTAATACTTCCTGATGGTATAGTCTTTATATCAAGTTTTTGAGTTTCACCTAGTTTCATTATAGCCCCACTACCAAATTCTTTGGTAATTTGATCTAATGCTGATTTTAATGCTAGCTCTTTATCTAAACCTTTTTCTACTTTTTTAGCCATTTAAGCCCCCTATTCTTTTTTTAATTTTTATTTAATTTATTATAACACTTTTTAAAAATAGTGTCAATTAGTTTTTGTAACAAATATATAACAAGTTAATTAAAATAAAAAGGTGAATTAACACCTTATTTAGTTTGGCAACTACCTATCT
>NZ_LOHY01000155.1 GCF_001559795.1 Pseudostreptobacillus hongkongensis
TTTGATATTTTAGTTTACCAAATAAGATATTTTAACTTAGAAAAAACTTTATTAAAATTGACTTTTGATTATTATTAAGTTATACTTTTAGTGATATATGAAAGGATTGAATATGAAAAAAATTATTTTTATTTTCCTGTTACTAATATCTTCATTTTCATTTGCAGATAGTGAACTAGATAGCAAACTTTCAAAATTGCTTGATGAATTAACTCAAGTTGCTGATCAAAATGTAAAGATTACAGAACAAGAAGAAATGGTAATTAGAGATGCTATTCGTGAATTTGCAAAACAAAATTTAAACTTACCTTATTCATGGGGATCTGCTGGACCTAATAAATTTGATTGCTCTGGATTTGTAAACTATGTTTTTAAATCAAGAAGTGAAATTAAACTACCTAGAGTATCAACAGATATGTCAGTTTTTGATGGTGGAGATAAAATAACTAATACTCTAAAATTAAAAATAGGTGATTTAGTATTTTTTAGTACAGGTGGGAGTGAAAAGATTAATCACGTGGGAATATATATAGGTGATAATCAATTTATACATGCTTCATCTGGAAGTCAGAAAGTTACTATTTCTCCCCTTAACACAGGATATTATAAAGAAAAATTTAAATGGGCAATTTCTCCATTTAAATATTATCAAGCACAATAAAAGAGACCGTCAGAGAACATATACCAAAAAAC
>NZ_LOHY01000156.1 GCF_001559795.1 Pseudostreptobacillus hongkongensis
GTTTGTTGGTACATGTTCTATTGAGTGCGTTTTTTTATTTAAAATGTTTGTCCAACTTCAATACCAGCTATTCCTTTTCCTGTTCCAACAAATGCTCCTACATTAAAGTTATTAACTTTAAGACCTGAATGAACTTTAAATAGTCCTCTAAATTGTGGATTAACTCCATTATTATGAACTAAAATTCCTACTCCAAGTCCTGCTTCTGCTCCAAAATACACTTTTTTATTACCTTCAAATCTATAATTTGAATCTACTCTAAATGTTCCCATTATATTAGGTTCAATCATAGTTGTTAATCTTCCTAAATATATGTCCATAGCTGCATTTACACCAGGTCCATAGTCTACGTCCCATTTATCATCTATCCTAGTATTATATTGTAATCCTAAATTAGCACTAGGTGTAATAGTTCCACCATAATACCCATTAGATCCTATATATCCACCACCAACAGATATTTCACCTTTAACTTTAGGTGCTGCTGCAAATCCTATAGATGTCAATACCAATAAACTTGTTAAAATAATTTTTTTCATTTTTACACCTTCCTTTATAACATATACAGTATTTTACTCAATATATATTTTTAAGTCAACAATACAAATATAAAACTAATTAAATTCCAAAGAAAAAAGAAGTTTAAATTCTACAAAAACAAAAAGAGAGTCTAAACACAATAACAACTATAGTCTAACTCTCTTAATTATACGACATTATTTAAAAAGTATTCCCTAAACCTAAACTCACATAACCATTATTACTTATTTTAAACTCTGCATTTGATTTTTTATATTCTATTCCTAATAAAACTTCTCCTTCTAGGCTTAATTCATATGTAGTAACTTTATGATAACCAACATTATATAAATCATCAACAATAGGTTCTTCTTCAAATCTATTAACTTGTTTTACTCCTGTTTCTAAATTTGCTCCACCATAAACTTTAGTATTTTCTGAAACTTTTGATTCTATTACTGCTGAACCTAACAAATTAATATCTGACATAGATAAATCTGCATAATTTACATCTATAGCAACATCACCTCTAAGACCTATACCAGATTTTACATTCTAATATTAATTTATTTTTACTTAATAAAAAACATATATCTCCAAATCTTATAGTAATTTTACTATTCAATTTTTTGATATATGTTCTCTATAATTTCCTAATTATATTTTTTTACTTAGAAAGTATATCCTAATCCTAAACTTACAGCTCCTGGATATCCTGTTCCAACTTCTGCTGTGAACCCTTTATATTCAGCACCTAATAAAGCTTTTGCTCCTAAGTCTAGTCCTACTCCTAATTTTGATGTATCTGTACTTGTTGTAGCTGCATCTTTTTTAGAAACTTTTGCTCCAACTTCTAAGTTTAATCCACCATAAACATTTAAATCTTCAACAACTTCAGATCCTACTAAAGCTGATCCTACTAAATCAACAGTTCCACCTAAGAATTTTTTACCTTCTAAACCATAAGAGCCTGTTACTTTAGCTCCTACTCCTGTTTTTAAATAGATTTTATCATTTAATTTTGTAGCTTTTGGGTAGTAAATAGCTTCTACTCCACCATTTAAAGTTTTTGCATAGTCGTATCCTCCTGTAGCTAAAACTTTAATGTTATAATTTTCTGCAGAAAAAGCAGAAGCTCCTGTAACTAATGCTAATAAAACTAATATCTTTTTCATAATTTTTTCCTCCAACATTTATAATTGTATATATTATACTCCAAATATCCAAAAAGTCAACAAAAAGTCTAAGCAACAACTAACATAATTCCTAATAAAATTTTTTCATTTTTACTCCTTATTTTATTGTTTTTACAATATCTTAGTTAATTATACACCGCATATATTTTTTGTCAATTGGTAACATGTAATTTGAAAT
>NZ_LOHY01000157.1 GCF_001559795.1 Pseudostreptobacillus hongkongensis
AGTGTTTTTCAGTATTTTTTTGCATTTTTTTTAAATATATATTTTTCTAAATATTTTTAGCAATTTTTTCTACCTTTTTCAAAAATCTATTCCTTTGCTCCAGTGTATTACTATCTCTTCCCATATTACCAAAAGTTGTAACTCTTTTAGTCTTTATACCACAATGGTTAAGTACAGCATTTTTCAAAACAGATACTCCATAACTATCAGGTATACTTACAGGTCCTGAAAATATTTTATACCACCAAGTAGGCCCCTGTGAAGTTGCAAATATTTCAGCAGTTTTACCTTTTAATAGTTTCTTAAATTGTCTTCCCATTATGAAGTTTATAACAAAAATACCACTTTTATTAGAAGAATAAGCTATACCTGGTGTAAACACTCTATCTATCCATCCTTTTAAAAGACTAGGCATAGAACTCCACCAAATAGGATAAACAAATACAATATGATCTGCCCAAAGCAAAAGTTCTTGAGACCTAGATATATTTTCATCCTTTTCCATTCTTTTTCTATAGCCATATCTTAAAACAG
>NZ_LOHY01000158.1 GCF_001559795.1 Pseudostreptobacillus hongkongensis
TGTTTTTTTAATATACAAATGTACATTAATATTATTGACTTTAATTAAGTAAAATGATATAATTACTTAGTAAAATAAATAAAAAATAAAAAAATATAACGGAGGCTAAAATGGCAAAACAAAAGTTTGAAAGAAGCAAACCACACGTAAACGTTGGAACAATAGGACACGTAGACCACGGGAAGACAACAACAACAGCAGCGATATCAAAAGTATTAGCAGCGAAAGGATTAGCACAAAAAGTTGATTTTGAAAATATCGATCAAGCTCCAGAAGAAAGAGA
>NZ_LOHY01000159.1 GCF_001559795.1 Pseudostreptobacillus hongkongensis
CCAACTGAGCTATGCGACCATAAATTTATTCTATCAAAATTGATGTGTATTGTCAAGATTTTTTCAAAAAATATGCAGAGTGAAATTTGAAATGCAAAGTCATTTTAAAAAATTGAGCCGTTTTGAAGTTTCAAATGCAAAAATATTAACATTTTTTGTTTTTAATTTTTTCTTAATTTATGTTATACTATTTATAGTGTGTATGAATAAAAACTTACATCTTCTGGGGATATCTCTTCTATAGATAATTTAGATAATAAAGTTTTACCAAATCTAGCTTTAAACATCTCTATAGGAGTTTTATTCCCATATTTTTCTTTAATCAAACTATTTATATTACTTATCATAAAATTTATATCATCTTGCTTATATCTTTCTAAACTTGTTCCTTTAGGTATATATCTTCTTAATATTCTATGTATATTCTCTACATTTGCTTTTTGATAAGGTTTTGCTGGGTCACAATAAAATATTTCACATCTTTTACTTTTAGTAGTATAACCTCTAGTTATTTCCTTATACTTTAAAAACTCGCTTCCTCTATCTGATAACATAATCCCAAATATCTTTCTAAAATTTGTGAAACCTATATTTTTTTCAATATTATCAAATACCTTAATAACTTCTTGAGGTGTTTTACTATTTAACTTAAAACCTAACATAAATTGTATTGATGGAATAAACATAGTTAAT
>NZ_LOHY01000160.1 GCF_001559795.1 Pseudostreptobacillus hongkongensis
TGAATTATTCTAAGTATAGATAAAAGGCAAATGAGTTTAATAGCTCAAATGCCTTTTTTATTATAAATTTAAACTATAAAAAATCAAAATCAAAAATATATGTTAATGTCAATATAAAAATGTAAGATTGTGTCAAAATAAGAATGTAGTTTTTTATTCTTGATAATAATCCCTAACTCTATATGATCTACCAACTATATTAATAACATTACAATGATGTAATAATCTATCTAATATAGCACTTGCTAAAGTATTATCAGAAAATATATCACCCCAATACTTGAAGTCAGCATTAGTTGTAACTATTGTTGACTTCTTTTCATATCTTTCATTTATTAATCTAAAAAACATAAGTGTCTCTTCTTTAGTTATTGGAATATATCCTAATTCATCTATTATCAACACCCTATACTTACAATAATGCTTTATACGTTCATTTAATCTCCCTTCTTTATTTGCCTTATTTAATTGTGCTATTAAATTACTAAACTTAATAAAATAAGTAGACATTCTCTTTTTAGCAGTAGATATTCCTATAGCTGTTGCAAGATGTGTCTTACCTACACCACTACTTCCAATAAATACTACATTCTCAAAATTATGTATAAATCTATGTGTAAGTAAATCCAATATCTCTTGTTTATCTATATTATCTTGATAACTAAAATCAAAATCATTAATATCTTTTATGAAAGGAAATCCAGCTATCTTTATCATTGAATTAATAAGATTTTTCTCCTTATGCTCTATCTCATAATCTGTTAATTTAACTAATGCTTCTATTAAAG
>NZ_LOHY01000161.1 GCF_001559795.1 Pseudostreptobacillus hongkongensis
GCTTTTGATTCATTCCCTGACACATAAACTCCTACCATATAGTCACCTATTTTATTAGTTGACTGATCCTTTACTTCTATGTTTACATTACCATTTGAAATAAATTCTGCTCTTGCTCCAGTTGTTCTAAATAGTTTTAATCCAGATAATTGATGTCCAAAATGTACCGCAACCCTTTTATAACCTGACCCAACTATTCTATCAGCAATTTTTGTATCTGGAGTATTTTGAACTTTAACATCCATATTATTTACTGTCAACCTAGATACATCTGTTTTACTTCCACCATCCCAATCATATCCAACAGCTACACCA
>NZ_LOHY01000162.1 GCF_001559795.1 Pseudostreptobacillus hongkongensis
AGTCCTACCAGGGACGCCATTTAAGTTTAGTGATAATAGCCATAGGGATACACCCAGTTACATTTCGAACCTGGAAGTTAAGTCTATGAACGCCGAAGATACTTAGTAATAGGGAAAATAGGTAGTTGCTAAACTATTTTTAAGAAGGTTTATACCTTCTTTTTTCTTTTATAATTGAAATTTTATTTTTTTAATGTTAAAATATATTTAAAATGAATTAGAAAGAGGTACGGTATATGAAAAATACTGATATGACTAAAGAAAAAATTGTAAAAATGAAAGAAAATTATGAAGGGAGAAATTTAAGAGTATTACAAAATGCAGTATTAAAAAATGGAATAAATAATGCTGTAGTTAATAATGAAGTGTATAATAGAACACATCATGTATTCTCTGAAAATATTGAAACAGGTAAGGTAACTTACCAAAAACAAAGTGGTAGATGTTGGATATTTGCAGCTTTAAATACTTTCAGACATAAAATGAATAAAGAATACAATTTAGAAAATTTTGAATTATCTCAAAGTTATGTTTTCTTCTGGGATAAATTTGAAAAATCTAATTATTTCTTAGATAATATAATTAAAACACGTAATGAAGAAATAGATTCTAGAATAGTTAGACATTTATTACAAACACCTCAACAAGATGGTGGACAATGGGATATGTTAGTTTCTGTAATTAAAAAATATGGGGTAGTTCCTAAATCTGTTCAAGGTGAAGTATTCCATAGTTCAAGTTCAGCTATGCTTAATAACCTATTAAACAAAAAATTAAGATTAGGGGCTCAAAAATTACGTGAGGCTAATAATATGTCAGAAGATCAATTAATTGAGCTTAAAGACAAAATTATGGACGAAATTTACGCATTCTTATGTGTAATGTTAGGAGTACCTCAAGAAGTTGTTGATTTTGAATATTATGATAAAGATAAAAAATTCCATAGAGATTTAGGATTAACTCCTGTAGAATTCTTTAATAAGTATGTTAATATGAATCTTGATGACTATATTAGCATAATAAACGCACCAACAGATGATAAACCATACTATAGAACTTTCACAGTTGATTTTTTAGGAAATGTTACTGGTAATGAAGTTAAATATTTAAATCTTCCTATGGATGAATTTAAAAACTTGGCAATAGAACAAATTAAACAAGGAGAAACTGTTTGGTTCGGTTGTGATGTAGGTCAAATTTCAGATAGATTAGGTGGAATGATGGATTTAGATGTGTTTGAATATGAGCAATCATTTGGATTTGATATATTACAAGATAAAAAGAATTCTCTAGATTATTCTGAAAGTTTAATGACACATGCTATGGTATTATCAGGAGTTAATTTAGATGAGAACGGAAAATCTAATAGATGGAAAGTAGAAAATAGCTGGGGAGAAGA
Organism: Pseudostreptobacillus hongkongensis; assembly: GCF_001559795.1. Lineage (NCBI taxonomy): Bacteria > Fusobacteriati > Fusobacteriota > Fusobacteriia > Fusobacteriales > Leptotrichiaceae > Pseudostreptobacillus > Pseudostreptobacillus hongkongensis. Next base: position 1,400 of record NZ_LOHY01000162.1, read on the forward strand.
ACCAGGAAATAAAGGATACTTTGTTATGAGTGATGCTTGGATGGATAGATTTACATATCAAATAGTGGTTAATAAGAAATACTTAACTGAAAAACAAAAAGAAGCATTAAAACAAGATCCTATAAGACTTAAACCTTGGGATCCTATGGGTTCTCTTGCAAAATAGGGGGAAAAATGAATATAGGTAAAATGGGATTTGGAGTTTATAAGATAACGGCTGAAGAAAAGATGTATAAAGCTCTAGATACAGCTTTGAATGTGGGATATAAGCTAATAGATACAGCAACGTATTATAAAAATGAAGAATTTATAGGGAAATTTTTAAGAAATTATAGAAATAAGGATGAAATTGTAGTAACTACTAAAGTATGGCCAAGTGATATGAGTTATGATGATACACTTAGATCTTTTGAAAATAGTTATAAATTACTTGATGGTAAACTAGATATTTTACTATTGCATTGGCCTCATCCTGATAAGTTTATAGATGGATACAGGGCTCTTGAAAGATTAAAAAATGAAAAAGTTGTAAAAAAAATAGGTGTTTCTAACTTTAAAATACATCATTTAGAAAGATTACTATCAGAATGTAGTATAGTTCCTTATTTAAACCAGGTAGAATTACATCCTAAATTTTCACAACCTGAATTAAGGGATTATAACAAGAGTAAGGGAATTTTAACAGAAGCTTGGATGCCTATAGCGAAAGCTCAATATTTAGATGATCCAGTATTATTAGATATTGCAAAAAGATATAATAAAAGTAGTTCACAAATAATATTAAATTGGCATATACAAAAAGGAATATATCCTATACCTAAGTCAGAAACTCCAAGTAGAATAATTGAGAATTTTGAATCACAGAATTTTAAATTATCATCTGCTGATATCTTAAAAATAGACTTATTAAATACCGATATTCGCTTTTCAGCAGACCCTGATAATTTTCCTTATGACAAAAAATAAAACATTATACCCTATAATTCTAGAAAAAAGAAGACTTATTAATGAAATTCTAATGATAAACTAAGAAAAAACTAAAAAATACTTGATATAATTTCTTTTGTAAAATTTGAGAGTAAACTCATATAAAATCAGTTAAAGAAAGAGAGAAAAAAATGAAAAAATTAGCGTTATTAGTATTAACATTAGGATTATTCGTAGTAAGTTGTGGAGCAAAAACTGAAGAAGCTAAACCAGCTGAAGCACCAGCAGCAACTGAAGCAACTACAGAAAACAAAGATGCAGCTACAACTGAAAACAAAGATGCTGCAGCAACAGAAAATAAAGATGCAGCTGCAACAGAAAACAAAGATGGAGCAACAACTGAAAATAAAGATGCTGCTGCAACTGAAAACAAAGATGCTAAATAGTTATCTTAATTTATAGGTGTTCTTTAGGAACACCTTTTTATTTTATAGGAGGTTAAATGAACACAATAGAATTTGATATGATTCAATCAATAGGAATAGCAGTAATATTTCTAATAATAGGAATAAAATTAGGTTCTTCACAAATATTTAAG
>NZ_LOHY01000163.1 GCF_001559795.1 Pseudostreptobacillus hongkongensis
TAGATATAAACAAATATATAAAGATAATATATTGAATTTTCTTATATTATTTAGGTTTTTAAAAAATATTAAATAATGATATAATAAAATAAAATATAACAAAAAAGTAAAGGGAGATAATTAATGGCAGAAAATGAAGTAATACAAAGAGCAGAATTGCAAAGAAAAATATGGAATATAGCTGATGCTTTAAGGGGTTCAGTAGATGGTTGGGATTTTAAACAATATGTATTAGGAACATTGTTTTATAGATTTATTTCAGAAAATATAGTAGAGTTTTTTAATTCAGCAGAACATGAATCAGGAGATTTAGAATTTGATTATGTAAATTTATCTGATGAAGAGGCACTACAAGATTTTAAACCAGGAACAGTAGAAGATAAAGGATTTTTTATACTTCCAAGTCAACTATTTCAAAATGTAGTAAAGAATGCTAAAAATAATCCAAATTTGAATACAGATCTTGCAAATATATTTAGAAGTATAGAAAATAGTGCAATAGGTTATCCATCAGAAGATGATATAAAAGGGTTATTTGATGATATAGATACTACACATAAAAGATTAGGAGAAACTGTTGCAGAAAAAAATGCGAAATTAAC
>NZ_LOHY01000164.1 GCF_001559795.1 Pseudostreptobacillus hongkongensis
GCACAAGGTATGGCAATTTCAGCTAAACTTTCTAATGCTCCATATAGAGTATATGCAATTTTAGGAGATGGAGAATTACAAGAAGGACAAGTTTGGGAAGCGTTTATGTCAGCTGCTCACTTTAATTTAGATAATTTAGTAGCAATAGTTGATTCAAATGATTTACAAATAGATGGAAATGTTTCAAAAGTTATGCCTGTTGAACCTTTAACTGATAAGTTTAAAGCATTTAATTGGCATGTAATAAATATAGACG